>JAAWSW010000032.1 GCA_022801735.1 Bacilli bacterium
ATAATGACAAAAAAAGATAAAAGAAAGACTATATAATAAACATAAGGTGGTAGTAATGAGAAGAAATAAAAATAAGAAAATAATAATACTAAGCCTAATAGGAATACTTTTATTAATGTCTGCAGGCTATGCAGCATTTCGAACAAACTTAGATATAAAAGGAACAAGTAAAGTATCAAGTAACTGGGATATAAGAATAACAAACGTAACAGAAAGTAATAAAGGCGGCGATGCAGAAAGTGCAAAAGAACCAACATGGGAAGCATTAACCGCCAGTGTAGAAGCAAACCTATATCAAAAAGGAGACTTCATAGAATACGATGTTACAGTAGAAAATAGAGGAACATTAGATGCCAAACTAGAAGGTATAGAAGAAAAAATAATAGGAGAAAATGAAGCGATAAAATTAACTATATCAGGATATACAAAAGGAGAAAAACTATATAAAAATACAAGTAAGATAATAAAAGTAAAAATAGAATATAACCTAGAATTTAATGGAGTACCAGAAATAGGATCAACAGAAATAAGTATAGATTTAAACTATACCCAAAACGATGACTATAGTGAGGGAGAAGATGGAGAAATAATATCCCCAGATAGATATTTAGTAGCCTATGATTGTACATCAAACGGAGGAAATAAATGTACAAATTACAATGAATATCTAAAAGAAGGAGAAACAGTAAACCTATTACATCAAGGAACAAATAACAACCATAAATTTATAGGATGGAATACCAATAAAGATGCAGAAGAAGGATTAACAGAATTACAAATGGGTAGTGAAGATATAACTTTATATGCGATATATGAAAAAGACCCAATAATAAGAAGTTGGACAAGTACAGATACAACAGACTTCCATAGTGAAGCCTATAAACAAAGTATAATATCAGCAGAATTCTTAGATAATAAAAACATACCAGAAAACGCAGTAGAGAGTTGGGATGTATCAGAGAAAAAAGATAAAAGTGTAATGGCATGGGTAATTCCAGATAATACAGATAATACAAAACACCATTTATATATAGGTGGTAATGGTGGAGTAATTGCCAATCAAGATAGTAGTAATTTATTTAAAAATTTTGTTAATATAAAAGATATAGATTTTAACAATAATTTTGACACAAGTAAAGCAACAACTTTTAATACAATGTTTGCCAATTGTAGAGAATTAATAAGACTGGATTTAAGTACTTTAGATACAAATAATGTAACTGATATGGAAAATATGTTTGTTAGTACAGCGGCAGTAAGTCCTATGAAAATAAAATCAATAAAATTTGGCGGTAAATTTGTTACTAATAAAGTAACAAACATGCATGCAATGTTTGGTAATTGTGGAAGTTTAGTAACT
Organism: Bacilli bacterium; assembly: GCA_022801735.1. Taxonomy (GTDB): domain Bacteria; phylum Bacillota_I; class Bacilli_A; order RF39; family UBA660; genus Coprosoma. The sequence goes on from JAAWSW010000032.1 coordinate 1,361, forward strand.
TTAGATTTAAGCAGTTTTAATACAAATAAAGTAGTGGATATGCGAGAAATGTTTTCTGGTTGTACCAATTTAGAAACGCTAAATTTAAATAATTGGGAAACTCTAAATTTAACAACAATACAAGCAATGTTTTATAATTGTAAAAATTTAATCAAATTAAATTTATGTACATTTAACACAAAAACAGTAACAGATGCTAAAATCATCTTTACAGGAACTAACAAATTATCAAAAGTATATGTAGGACCTAATTGGGATTTAACAAATGCTGATATAACGAATATGTTTAATGGTAGTGGAATTTCATCAGTAACAAAGTCAAATAATTGTATGGTAGATGCCGAAGATCCAGCCACATTATCATTCACAACAACTAAAACAACAAAAAGCATAACAGTAGTAGCAACCGCAACATCAGAAAGTGGGATAGCAAAATATGAATATTCAAAAGATGGTGGAAGTACATGGGTTACAGGAAATGGTAATACATATACATTTGACGGATTAAAAAGTAATACTGCTTATAATATAAAAGTAAGAGTAACAAGTAAAATAGGAAAACAAACAACAAGTGAGACATCTACAGTCACTACAAATACTATAGCAACTCCAACATTTAGTGATAATACAAATCAAACCCAAATCACAATAACATATCCAGAAGGATGTGGCAGTAAATATACATGTACATATAAATATAATGATGGTTCAGAAGTAACTACTACAAACTCATCAACAATAATTACAAAGAATGCAACAGGAAATATAGTGGCTAAAGTAACAGATGGAACTAATACAGTAAGTAGTAGTTATATAGTTTTATATAACAATGTATATATATCAAACAGTGGAAATGATAATACAGGATATGGAACAAAAGAAAAACCATATGCAACATTGCTAAAGGCTCATAGTATGGCTACTAAAACAGCCACTATACATGTAATGAATGGAAGCACATTATCACTTACAAGTGCATTTAAACCTTCCTCTAATAAAAACATAACTATTCAAAGTTATGGAAGTACTAGTATAATCAAAAAAGCAGCCGCGCTATCTGAATTTTTAATAGTAGTAAATAATGGAAGCCTTACCCTTAATAATATAGTTTTAGATGGAAATGGTATTTCAGATGATAAAGGTGGTGTTTATGCTGCTGGTGGAGTTACGTTAAATATAAATAGTGGAACCACTATTAGAAATTTTAAATCCACAGGTCCTGGTGGTGGCGGAATATACTGTACAACTGATTCTACATTAAATATGAGTGGGGGAACAATAAATAGTAATACCGCTTATATTGGTGGAGGAATTTGGTTTGGTGGAAAGACTATGAATTTAACTGGTGGGACTATAAAAGAAAATACAGCCACTTATAATGGTGGTGGTATGGAAATATATAATGGTACAATGATTTTTGATGGTGTAACTATAGATTCGAATACTGCCAATAATGTTGGTGGTGGCATTCATGCTGGAAGTGGAACTACTACAATAAAAAATGCTACTATAACCAATAATAAAGCCTTAAATAGTGATGGTGGCGGACTAAGAACGACAGGAACTGCAGTTGTAAATATTGTTAATGCTAAGATATCGGGTAATACTTCTAAATCCGTTGGTGGTGGTATATTTGTATATTTTAATTCAAAAGTTACCATGAATGGTGGCGAAGTTAGTAATAACTCAGCAACAAATAATGGTGGAGGAATTGGAGTGACTGGCGGAAATAATCATACAGCAACATTCATATTAAATGGAGGCTCAGTTAAAAACAATACCGCAACAACCGCTAATGGTGGAATCTATAGATATGGAACAGCCACTTACACCTATAAATCAGGTATTGTATGTGGAAATAGACCAACAAACTCATATGAAAGAAGCACAAATTGTTAATTTTTATAAAACCAACATAAAAAAATGTTGGTTTTTGTTATCAGGTCATAGGCAAATACATATATTAATATAGGTGATAATATGGACACAAAAGAAAAGTTCAAAGAATTCGTGAAACAAAATCCAATTTTATTAAAACATGTTAAAGAAGAAAAAATGACCTGGCAAAAATTTTACGAAATATATGATATGTATGGAGAAGATAGTGAAGCCTGGAAGGATTATATAACAGTTGGAACTACCGCAACTGCTGCTACAGCCACAGCCGCTTCATTTGATTTAATGGGATTTTTAAAAAATCTAGATTTAGATAGTATTCAAAATGGTGTTAATAGTATGCAAAGGGTATTAGGATTACTTCAAGATATGTCTTCAAGCAAGGGGACAAAACAAGAAACAAGTAAACCAAGGCCACTTTACAAACATTTTGAAGATTAATGACAATCGAACTTCAATACAAAATAAAAGAAAACGAATACTATTTAAGACATCTTAGACAAAACTCCAATTGGTATAAATTATTAAATAGAAATCCCAATAATTTTAAAGATTTTGAAGAAGAAGTAAAAGTTACTTATAAATTAACCAAAGCCGATAGAATATCAAAAACATTAGATACAATAGAAATGTTAGAAAAATTATTATCCACATTAAGGTAAAAATACTATAAATGGCCAAATAAATATGATAAAATACTATTGGTGATTTAAATGCGAGTAATAAGCGGAAAATATAAAGGAAAAAAATTACAGGGATTTGATATAGATGGTACTAGACCTACTATGGATAGAGTCAAAGAATCATTGTTTGCTAGTATTCAAAATAAAATACCAGATAGTACATGCCTAGATTTATTTGCTGGAAGTGGTGCTTTAGGTATAGAAGCCTTAAGTATGGGAGCCCAAGAATGTTATTTTATAGATCATAGTATAGAGGCAATAAAAGTTTTAAAACAAAATACTAAAGATATACCAAACTCATATGTAATAAATACCGATTATAAAAAATATCTTAAAGAAACAAAAATAAAATATGATATTATTTTTTTAGACCCACCATATAAAAACAATCTTTTAAATAAATCATTAAAATTTATAGAAGAATTAGACCTATTAAAAGAAGATGGCATAGTAGTATGCGAATATGAATTTGAAAATCCAATAACCAATTTAACCTTAATAAAAGATAAAAAATATGGAACAAAATATATTAAGATATATCAAAAATTAGTTTAAATGCTAATTTTTTTATTTTTTTTAAAAAACTTTCAGAAAAAAGAAGGAATTTACCCCCTTGACGCAGTACCATACATATGAGGAGGTAAAAAATGTTTAAAAAATATCCTTTTGTAAGACAAAATAATTTAAAAGACTGCGCAGCAGCATCAGTGATGATGATAGTTAAATATTATAAAGGTAATATTAATATGAATAAACTAATCGAAATGCTTAAAATTACTAGAAAAGGAACAACTGCTTACCATATAGTAGAAACATTAAAAGAACTAGGTTTTAATGCATATGGAAAAAAAGAACAGAAATTAGACAAAACCAAAATACCATTTATTGCAAATGTAATAATAAATAACTCCTACAAACATTTTGTTGTCGTTTATGAAGTTCAAGATAAATATGTATTACTAGCAGACCCATCAGACAGAATAAAAAAAATAAGCATACAAGAATTCAAAAAAATATGGACAGGCATAAATATATTAATGTATCCTGAAAAGCCAATAGTAAGAATAAAAAATCAAAATTACTTAAAAATAATAAAAAAAATTATTACCCCTAATTTAAATATAATAATAAAAATTGGTTTTTTATCACTTATTATGACAATAACAGGAATAATTGGTTCTTTCTTCTTTCAAAAATTAATTGATAATTTAAATAATAATATAAAATTAATATGCCTAATATTTGTTGTAATAACCATAATAAAAATATTATCAAATTACCTCAGAAATAAACTTTTAATAAAATTTATCAATATTACTGATAATTATTTTACAAAAAATACCTTTAAACAAATAATAATACTTCCTTATATTTACTACCACAATCATACAACTGGTGAAATAGTAAGTAAAATAAACGATTTAAATATCGTTAGAGATACTATAAGTAAATTGTTAATCACACTCTTTATAGATTTACCACTTACATTATTTTCAGGAATACTACTTTATAGTATAAATAAAATACTTTTTCTTATTATAATTTTAACCACTATATCTTATATAATTATAATTAAAATATTTCATAAACGTATAAATATAAATATAAATAAAACATTAAATAATAAGGCTAATTTAAATTCATATATGATAGAGGCAATTAGTGGTTTTAAAACAATACAAGGTTTAAATTTAAAAGAAAAAATAAATAAAATATTCGAAACTAAGCATGATAAATATTTAAACCAAAATCTAAAACTAGAAAACACATTAAATAATCAAATTTTATTAAAAGATATAATTAGTAACATTTGTAATATTACAATTTTAATAATAGGTATCTATTTTATAAAAGAAAGTCAAATGTCATTAAGTATTTTTATAACTTATAATATATTAACAAACTTATTTTTAGATCCCATTAGAAATATCATAGATTTAGATTTCGAAATGAAAGAAGTAATAACTACCATCAAAAGAGTATTAGATTTATCAGAAGATACATATAAACAAAATGATGAGAAAATAAACTTAATTGAATTTCGAAACATGTCTTATACATTCGACGATGAAAATTACATTCTAAAAAATATAAATCTAAAAATAAATAAAGGTGAAAAAATTATTATAAGCGGGAAAAGTGGAAGTGGTAAAAGTACATTACTAAAAATATTAAAAGGTTATTATTTAAATTATGAAGGTAAAGTTTTAATAAATAATAAACCAATAAATGCCTGTTACAATAAAATAAATTATATAACAGGAAAAGAAACAATATTTACAACAAGTATCCAAAAAAACATCGAGATAAAAGGTAGTAAAGATTTAAATAAAATAAAACAGATGTGCTATTTAGATGAAATCGCACAAGAAAATGATTTAGGATATCACACCCTTTTAGAAGAAAATGGTTTTAATATTTCAGACGGTCAAAAACAGAGAATAGTATTAGCCAGAAGTCTTCAAGATTTTAGTTTACTCATAATAGATGAAGGATTAAATGCTTTAGATATAAACTTAGAAAGAGAAATTCTAAAAAATCTCTTCAAATATTATAAGGATAAAACAATCATAGTAATATCTCATAGATTAAATAATTTAGATTTATTTGATAGATTCATAAAATTAGAAGATGGTCAACTTACATTAGATAATATAAAAGAAAAAGATATCCTAAAAAATCATAGAAAGGATTGATAAAATGAAAATGACAAAAGAAGAACTACTAATGATAACAGGTGGAGGCACACTAAGCGTAACTGCAATATTAACTGGGGTAGGGGCATTAATCACATTTATTATAGGAGCAGTAGACGGTTATTTAAGACCGCAAAAATGTGAATAATGATATTAAAAAAAGAAGAATTATTAAAAGTTACAGGTGGTGCCTTAACTGCAACCTTAATAAATGCTATTTCAAAAGGTTTAACTACAATTAGTGATTTAGGAAGAAGTTTAGGTAGTGCTATTAGGAGAATTGTTAGTGGAAAAATTTGCCCAATCGAATAAATAAAAGTCAAAAAGGGGCTTTTATTTTTTTGAAAGGAGTAGATACATGTATAAAATCAAATATACAAAAGAATACTTAGAAAAGTTAGATATGCAATTAGAAATGGTTCCACTAACCCTGGACTGTGTATTTAAAAAAATATTTGAAACCAATCTAGAAATGCTAAAAAAATTTCTAATAATAGTTTTAAAATTAAATATAAACCCAAATGAATGTAAAATAGAAATGAAAAATAGTGAATTACCCAAATATAATCATAAAGAATATAAAATGATTTTAGATGTACACACTATCTTAGATAATAATATATATGTAGATGTGGAAATGAATAGTGAATACTTTAAAGATATAAAAGAAAGAAATTCATTTTATTTAGATAAAAGACGTGTCTCGCTATTAGAAGTTGGAAATAATCCAAAAGACTATGACGAAATATATTTATATCAATTAAATCTGAACACTAGAGAAAAGAAAGTAACACATGGCGAACATATAATAGTCCCATACGATTTAACTACCAAAAGTGTCTTCACTGATAATAAAATAATGATACTAAAATACCTTGAATATTATCAAAAATTATACTATACTTATGGTAACAGAGATAAAGAAGTAATATGGTTATCAGGATTAACATCAAAAACATTTGTAGAACTTTACGACATTTTTGGCCAGTTACTTACACCAAAGGAATTAGATAAATTATTGGGGGATATGATTAATATGAGCAAAGATGAATTTATACTACATGAATGGGAAAAAGAAAAATTAGATGCTTTGGTAGAATACACAAAAGAGAAAAATAGAAGGCAAGAGTATGAAGAAAAATTACAAGAAGCAGTAGAAGAAGCGGTTCAAGAGGCAGTCCAAGAGGCAGTCCAAGAGGCGGTAGAGGAAACAACCGAGACCGAAAGAATTAGTATTGCTAAATCTATGATAGAACATAATATGGATACTCATATAATATCTGATATTACTAAGTTATCAGTGGAAAAAATAGAAAGTTTAAAATAATTTTCTATTTTTTTAGTGAAACTTTAAATTAACCATATAAAAAAATATATCTATCCCTTGAAAAACAAAAGATTTAGTGCTATAATTATACACAGTGCAAGAAGGGAGGGATTCTTATGACAAAAGTAATGGTTAAGAACGGTAATGTTGAAGGTGCGCTTAGAAACCTAAAAGTTGACAAAGACGGCTCCCGTAGAAAACAAAAAGAAAGATTACAAGGTTATCAAAAACCTGGAGTTAAAAAAAGAATTGCCAAAAAAGAAGGCATAAAAAATACTCGTAAAAGAGAAAGAATGTCAAGAAGAAACGACAGATAAGGCAGCACTCAAGTTGCCTTTTTTTGAAAGGAAATGATGCTATGAGAAATCAAATATTAGAAGATTTAAAAACTGCAATGAAAAATCAAGACAAAGAAACACTAAGCGTTATCAGAATGGTAAAAGGTGCAATTCAAATGGAAGAATTAAATACAAAAAAAGAACTTTCAGATGATGAAGTTATTTCCATAATTGCCAAACAAATTAAAACAAGAAAAGAATCGATAGTTGAATTTGAAAAGGGTAATAGACAAGATTTAATAGAACAAACACAAAGTGAAATTAAAATATTAGAACAATATTTACCAGAACAACTAACTGAAGAAGAAGTACAAGAAATTATAAATGCTGCCTTTGAAGAAGTAAAGCCAGAAAGTATGAAAGATATGGGTAAACTTATGGGATATTTAAATCCTAAATTAAAGGGTAGATGTGACATGAGTAATGTCAGTAAAATAATAAAAGAAAAATTAAACTAATTTAATGTTTTATAAGTAAGGTACATATAAATAGATTACCTTACTTTTTAAATAAAAAAGTACAATAAACGCTTGCATTAACATATAATTATGATATAATATTATTGGCTTTTTTAAATTACATGAATATGAATTCTTATGCCCAGTGCCCTAAAGGGTGGTGTAAGACCAGAAGTATTCAGAGGAAAAACAAAAGGAGGAAAGATAAAATGGCAGTAGTGTCAATGAGTTATTTATTAGAAGCAGGTGTTCACTTTGGTCATCAAACTAAAAGATGGAACCCAAAAATGAAGGAATATATCTTCACTGCAAGAGATGAGATTTATATTATTGACTTACAAAAAACAGCAAAAAAAATTGAAGAAGCATATGCTGCTTTAAAAGAAATTGCTGCAAATGGAGGAAAAGTAATCTTCGTAGGTACGAGAAAACAAGCATCTGAAGCAACAAAAGAAGAAGCATTAAGATCTGATTCTTACTATGTTAATGAAAGATGGTTAGGTGGTACCTTAACAAACTTCAAAACAATTAGAAGAAGAGTTAAAAGATTAGAACAAATCGAAAAAATGGAAAAAGACGGAACATTTGACCGTTTACCAAAAAAAGAAGTCGTTCAAATTAAAAAGGAATATGAAAAATTAAATAAATTATTATGTGGTATTAGAGATATGCATAAATTACCACAAGCAATGTTTATTGTTGACCCAAGTAAAGAAGAAATTGCAATCAGAGAAGCAAGAAAATTAAATATTCCAGTATTCGGAATTGTTGATACAAATTGTGACCCTGACATGGTTGACTATGTAATTCCAGGAAATGACGACGCTATCAGAGCAGTTAAATTAATTACAGGTGTTATGGCTAACGCAATTGTAGAGGCTAATGGTGGTAAACTAGTAGATTATACAAGCGAAAGTCGTAAAGATGAAAAAGGTGAAGAAATTATGCAAAAAGCCTTAGAAACTGTAAAAAGAAAAGAAGATAGAAAACCAAGATTTAACAGAAATGATAGACATGATAGAAAATTTGATAAAAGAGTAAATAATAAATCATCTGAAAAAGTAGAAGCTAAAGAAACAAAAGAAGAACCAAAAAAAGCTACACCTAAAAAAGCCGAAACAGTAGATTTAACTACTAAAACAGTAGCAGAACTTCGTGATATGGCAAAAGCCAAAGAAGTTAAAGGTTATTCAACAATGAAAAAAGCTGAACTTATCGAAGCATTAAGTTAATTTAAAGATGATGAAAATCATCTTTTTTTAAATAAAAAAGGAGGAAAAATTATGATTAGTGCAAGTCTTGTAAAAGAATTAAGAGAACAAACAGGAGCAGGAATGCTTGACTGTAAAAAAGCGCTAGAAGCAACAAATGGTAACCTTGATGAAGCAGCAGATTGGCTTCGTGAAAAAGGAATTTCAAAAGCCGCAAAAAAAGCAGATAGAATTGCCGCAGAAGGAATCGCTGCAATTTTAACAGAAGGAAACAACGCTGTTATCCTAGAAGTAAATTCAGAAACAGATTTCGTTGCCAAAAATGAAGAATTCCAAAATTTAGTAAAAACATTACTAGAAACAATTATTAAAAGTGAAGCAAACACTTTAGAAGAAGCATTAGAACTTCAAACAGAAGAAGGAACATTAAACGATTTAATTACTCAAAAAACAGCAACAATCGGTGAAAAATTAAGTTTCAGAAGATTTGTAAGAGTAACCAAAAAAGATAATGAATCATTCGGAGAATACATTCATATGGGAGGGAAAATTGCTGTATTAACAATTACAGAAGCAAGCGAAGAAGTATCAAAAGATGTATCAATGCATGCAGCAGCAATGAGACCACAATATGTAAGAATAGATGAAGTACCTGCTGAAGAAGTAGAAAAAGAAAAAGAAATTTTAACTGAACAAGCAATGAACGAAGGAAAACCAAAAGAAATTGCTGAAAAAATGGTTCAAGGAAGAATTCAAAAATTCTATAAAGAAATTTGTTTAGAAGAACAACCATTTGTAAAAGATGGAGATATCAACGTTAAAACATTTGTTAAAAACAATGGTGGAGCCATCAAAGCAATGTATCGTTTCGAAGTAGGCGAAGGAATGGAAAAAAGAGAAGAAAACTTTGCTGAAGAAGTTGCTAAACAAATGAATATGTAAAGAACTGTGTAAGCAGTTCTTTTCTTTTTCTTGATAACCCTAGGAAACAATGATATAATGAATATAATAGAGGTGAAGCAAGTGAATAAAAAAGGATTTACACTAATAGAATTAGTTGCAGTTATAGTTATAATTGGTATAATCGCATTAATTACTGTACCCTTTATCGCCAATATAGTTCAAAATTCAAGAAGAGATGCTTTCGTTGATTCTGCATACTCTATTATTGATGCGGCCAATCAATATCGTGCCACATCAATCATGAAACATGAGGAAAGAACACTAGATATTAGTTATCCAGATACAGAAAAAAAACTAAAATTAAGTGGTGCTTTGATGCCAGACTATGGAAATTTAATAATGGATCAGCAAGGTAATATAGAATTTAAACTTTGGAGTGATAAGGCTAAAATTTGTATAACAAAAACAAAAAACGAAAATAAAATTCAAATGACAGAGATAGAAAAACAAAATTGTCATTTATAAGTGAGGGAATAATATGAATAATAAAATACCAAACCATGTAGGTATAATTGTCGATGGAAATGGAAGATGGGCAACTAATAGAGGATTATCTCGTAGTAAAGGTCATGAGGCAGGTTTTATCAATTTACAAAAATTAACTGCCTATATGTATGAAAAAGGTGTGCATTATGTAAGCGCATACCTATTTTCAACTGAAAATTTTAAACGTAGTGAAACAGAAGTGAATTTTATCATGAATTTATTAACTGGAAAATTAAAAGAAATTTTAGAATTTTGTCATCAAACCAAAATACACGCATTTTTTTCAGGAAGAAAAGATAAACTTAGTAAAAAAGTATTAGAGGCTATGAATACAATAGAAGAAGAAACTAGAAAATATACAGATAGACAATTTAATATCTGCTTTAATTATGGTGGGCGAGCAGAAATAATAGATGCAACAAAAAAAATCCTATATGATGTAGAAAATAAAACATTAGAGATAAATAATATTGATGAAGAACTATATAATAAATACTTATATAATAATTTACCATCATTGGATTTACTAATCAGAACTAGTGGCGAAAAAAGAATAAGTAATTTCATGTTATGGCAATGTTCATATGCAGAATTTTATTTTATAGATACACTATTTCCAGACTTTAAAGCAAAAGATTTCGATAAAGCCTTAGAAGAATATCAAAATAGAGACCGTAGATTTGGAGGAATAGATTATGACAAAAAGAATCATTAGTGCTATAATTGCTTTATTAATTTTTATTCCTATTATCCTAACAGGAGGAATAGTATTTAATATAGCCGTTTATTTAGTTGCACTACTAGGATTAAAGGAATTTTTAAACGCAAGAAATAAAAAGAAAGAATTACCATTTTTTATAAATGTAATAGCCTATGTATTTTTAACACTAATAATGTTAGTAAATGTAAACTCTACATCAACAATATTTAATTTAGACTATAGAGTATTAGCCGCATTATTTATTGCCTTTTTACTTCCTGCCGTCTTATATCATGATCATAAAAAATATAACATCACAGATGCATTTTATATGATAGGTGGGGTACTGTTTTTAGGAATAACAATGGCATTACTAATTATGACTAGATTTATAGGTTTAAAAATATTTATATTCCTATTTACTATAACAATAACAACAGATATATTTGCTTATATAACAGGAATGCTTATAGGAAAACATAAACTATTAACTGAAATTTCACCAAACAAAACATGGGAAGGCTTAATTGGTGGAACACTAATGGGGGTTTTTGTAAGTGCTATGTTTTACCACACTTGTATTGACCCAGAATTTTCAAAAGTATTATTATTAGGAATTTGTACATTCCTATCAATACTTGGACAATTAGGAGATTTAGTATTTTCAGCAGTGAAGCGTTATTTTGGTATTAAAGATTTTTCTAATATTATGCCAGGACATGGTGGAGTTCTAGATAGACTTGATAGTATAATATTTGTATTATTAGGTTTTGTATTTTTCATAAATGTACTATAACAGAATAAGGAGGATTAAATGACGTTATTATATTTTATTATTATATTAGGAGTAATTATATTTATTCATGAATTAGGTCATTTCATATTTGCCAAAAGAGCAGGTATTTATGTATATGAGTTTTCTCTTGGAATGGGGCCTAGAATATTTAAATGGAATAGAAAAAATGATGAAACAGATTATTGTTTAAGACTATTTCCAATCGGTGGTTTTGTTCAAATGGCTGGTGAAGAAATAGAAGATGATGAAAACATTCCAAAAGATAAGAAATTTGGTTCAAAAACATTTGGACACAAATTCATGACAGTTATTGCTGGTATCATGATGAATTTCCTTTTAGCCATAGTTTTATTATTTATAGTAGGGTTAATAAATGGTGCCCCTCAAAACAAAACTATAGTTGGAACAATTGACCCAAGTATGCCTGCATATACATCAGGATTACAAGAAGGAGATAAAATCTTAAAACTTAATGGTCGCAATGCTAATACATACGACAAATTAACATTACAACTACAAGTATTTCAAGGTGAAGATATAACCTTAGAAGTTGAAAGAAACGGCCTAACAAGAGAAATAACATTACAACCAAAAGAAGTAAAGATAGATGGGGAGACAACATATAAATATGGTTTTCAAATAAATGATGAAGTAGAAACAGGTTTTTTTGCTTCACTAGAATATGCTTTTAAAAAGACATTCAGTTTAATCCATCAAATGTTATTCATCGTATTTTATTTAATTACAGGACAACTTGAATTAGGCTCATTATCTGGTCCAGTTGGAATTTATAATGTAGTAGGAAATGCAGCCGAAAGTGGATTTTTATCATTACTTTATTTAACTGCTTATATCAGTATCAATGTTGGATTTATTAATTTCTTACCAATTCCAGCATTTGATGGAGGAAGAATTTTATTCCTAATCATCGAAAAAATAAAAGGTAAACCAGTTGATCAAAAATTAGAAAATACAGTTCATACGATTGGTTTCTTCTTATTAATGGCATTAATGTTATTAATAACTTATAATGACATAATAAGAATAATTTCATAAAGTCCATATGGACTTTTTTTGTTTAAACAACCTTTACACTTAGTTACAAAAAAAACAAAGAAACAAAGACAAA
>JAAWSW010000033.1 GCA_022801735.1 Bacilli bacterium
AATTAAATTATTTTTTATTGTAGTTAGTTTTATGTTTTTTATAGGGATTAGTGATGTGTCAGCAAATAAAGCGGATTTTGGTTTAGGAACGAATTCAAAACCTTTTTATAATAAAAATACAAATTCTAAAACTTGTTCTTGTTATTATATTGGTGAACACGGAAAATTTGGTCCGATTGGGCATGATACAGTGTATGCGGTTCAGGTGCGCTTTACTAATCGTGAAGCAAATGATAGTTGTATAAATGATAAGTATTGTACTGATAGGGGCTTTCTTTATGGGGGACCTATTCAAGGCTATGTAGTACATCTTTGTGAGGCGTGGAGAGAAACTGGTGATAATTCTAGTGAATGTCACCCACAAGATAGTGCTACTGTTGGGAATCCTTTTGTTGATCCTGAGATACAAAAAAACATTGTTAGTCAGAATTGCTCTGTAAATGCATGTAATACTGCTAAACTAATATTTTGGTCTAAAAATGAATCAAAAGAAATAGTGTCTGAAAAGGAAACTGCAGAGTTTGATATAAATGGAAAAGAACGTAAAGATTATAACCATGATGTTTTAAGTGCTACTGCGCCTTTAAAGGCTATTACTAGAGAACAATATACAAAACTAAAAAATGCTGAATCATTAGTAGAGGAGGCAGTGGATTTGGGATTAGCAAATAGTTCTAAGGCTAATATAGAAGCTATAATGTGTTGGGGGAAAAATGGTAAATGGGTGAATGATAAATGTGTTGATGGTGATACTGAAGTTGCATCTTTAAATGCGGAAAATTTAGATTGTGAGGCTTTATTATCTAGTTATAATGATGAGCAAACTATTAGAGATTTTCTTAATAATTTATTTTGGATAATTTCTATTATTGGTATTATTTTATTGATTATTATGACTTCTATTGAATTTATAAAGGTAGTAGCTGGACAAGATGATGAAGGTATTATAAAGGCATTTAAGCATACTGTTATAAGAGCAATATGTGTAGTTATATTATTATTACTTCCAGTAATTTTATCGGCAATCTTAGGTTTTATGAATGATATTACTGATAATGAGGACTATTATTTAAAAGATGCAGATGGTGAAATAGTGTATACAACTGATAAAGATGGTCATGAAGTACCTGTTAAGTTGATACATATAGGGGCTAATGAAGAACCTTTATGTGGTATTGCGGAAACTGAAGATGATAAATAGTGTGTTGACAAGATTTTGATTTATAGTATAATTAGTTTAACAGCAAGGAACAAGAGGAGTAAAATAATTAGTAATTATTAGAGAGGGAAAATGTTTGCTGAAAGTTTTCCTTAATGAAAATTATTTGAAGGTAGCTTGGGAGCCGAATATCCGAATAGTTAAGATATTCCGTATATATGCGTTAAATATTTGAGGTAAGCATTTGCTTATGAATTAAGGTGGTACCACGTTTTATCACGTCCTTATTTTAAGGACGTTTTTTTATTTAGAAAAGGGTGAGTTAATATGGTAGAAGAATTTAAGAAATATGCAAGTAATTTTGACATGAATGAGACTAGTATTCAAAGAAAGTATTATCATTCTATAAGGGTTAAAGATATAAGTCAGTTAATTGCTAAGTATGCTGGTTTTAATGATGAAGATGCTAAAATTGCAGAGGTCGTGGGTCTTTTACATGATTATGCTAGATTTCCACAGTGGAGAGATTATCACACATATAATGATTTAGAGTCTATTGATCATGCAGATTTGGCTGTTAAATTATTATTTGAAAATGGAGAAATTAAAAAATTTTGGAATAAGGAAGAAGATTATGATGAAATTTATGATGCAATAAAATATCATAATAAGTATGAGATAACTGCTGATTTGAGTGAACACAATAAAACTTTATGTAAGGTAATTAGAGATGCTGATAAGTTAGATTTATTTTATTTACTTGGTGAAGGTTTTATAGAGGAACATGAAGATGCAGAACTTATTTCTGAGAAAGTAAAGTCTGATTTTGAAAATAAAAAATTGATTAGTAGAATAGATGTTAAAAATGGTAATGATTTAATTTTACTTCATTTAGCATTTATATTTGATTTAAATTATAAATATTCATTTGAATATTTACATAATCGTAAACTTATTTCTAGATATTTTGAATTGATTAAGGATAAGGGATTATTTAAACCATATTTTGACATGGCAGAAAGGTATATAATGGAAAGGATGGATGAAGATGCTAGATAAAAAATATAATCATACTTCTGTAGAAGAAGGTAAATATGAAAATTGGAAAAATAAGGGATATTTTACTAGTGGTGATACTAGTTTAAAACCATATGCTATTGTAATTCCACCACCTAATGTAACTGGTAAATTACATTTAGGTCATGCATGGGATACTACTTTACAAGATATAATGATTAGATTTAAAAAAATGCAAGGGTTTGATGCTTTATGGCTTCCTGGAATGGATCATGCTGGAATTGCGACTCAATCTAAAGTTGATAAAAGACTTCGTGAACAAGGTATTAATCCAAGAGAAATGGATAGGGAAGAATGGACTAAGGCTGCTTGGGCTTGGAAAGAAGAATACGCTGATAATATTCATAAACAATGGGCTAAATTAGGTCTTGCTTTAGATTATACTAAGGAAAGATTTACTTTAGATGAAGGTTTATCTGATGCGGTAAAATATGTTTTTGTAACTTTGTATAATAAAGGTTTAATTTACAGAGGAGAAAGAATAATAAACTGGGACCCAGTTCAAATGACTGCTTTATCTAATGAAGAAGTTATTTATAAAGATGAACAAGGTGCTTTTTATCATTTGAAATATTTTGTTGAAGATACTGATGAATATTTAGATGTTGCTACTACTAGACCTGAAACTTTATTTGGTGATACTGCAGTAGCAGTAAATCCTAATGATGAAAGATATCAAAAGTATATAGGAAAAAATGTTGTTTTACCTGTTTTAGGTAAAAGGATTCCAGTAGTTGCTGACGAGCATGCTGATATGGAAAAGGGTACTGGTGTTGTTAAGATTACTCCTGCTCATGACCCAAATGATTTTGAAGTTGGAGAAAGACATAATTTAGAAAAAATAATCATTATGAATAAAGACGCTACTATGAATGAAAAATGCGGGGAATATAGTGGTATGAATAGATTTGAGTGCCGTGAAAAATTAGTTAGTGATTTAAGAGAATCAGGAATATTAATTGATATTGAAGAAATTACTCATTCAGTTGGTCATTCAGAGAGAAGTGATGCAATTGTTGAACCTTATCTTTCTAAACAATGGTTTGTTAAAATGCGTCCACTTGCTGATAGGGTGTTAGAAGTTCAAAACAATTTGGAAGAAAAGGTAAATTTTGTTCCAGAACGTTATGAAAAAACTATGCGACATTGGATGGAAATAACTTATGATTGGTGTATTTCAAGACAATTGTGGTGGGGTCACAGAATTCCTGCATGGTATAAGGGTGATGAAGTATATGTTGGAGCATCAGCGCCTAGTGGTGATGGATGGATTCAAGATGATGATGTACTTGACACTTGGTTTTCATCTGCTTTATGGCCTTTTAGTACAATGGGATGGCCAAATGATACAGACATGCTTCAAAGATATTATCCTAATAATGTTTTAGTAACTGGTTATGATATTATTCCTTTCTGGGTTAATAGAATGGTATTCCAAGGTTTAGAATTTACTAATCAAAGACCTTTTAAAGATTGTTTGATCCATGGTCTTATTAGAGATAAGGAAGGTCGTAAGATGAGTAAATCTTTAGGAAATGGTATCGATCCTATGGATGTTATTGATGAGTATGGTGCTGATTCATTAAGATTTTATTTATCTACTTCAGCGGCAAGTGGTACTGATTTAAGATTTGATATGGAAAAAATAAAATCAACTTGGAATTTTATTAATAAATTATGGAATGCTTCAAGATATGTTTTGATGAATACAGAAGAGTATAATGAAACTTTTGATAATTTAACTTTGGCTGATAAATGGATTTTAAATAAGTTAAATTTAACTATTAAAGATGTAACTAATCATATGGATAAATATGAATTTAATTTAGTAGGTTCTGAACTTTATAACTTTATATGGAATGATTTTTGTGATTGGTATATAGAACTTTCTAAGATAAATATGAATGATACATCAAAGACTATTTTAGTTTATGTTTTAAAATCTATTTTAAAAATGTTACATCCATTTATGCCATTTGTAACTGAGGAAATTTATGTTAAACTAACTAATGAAGAATCTATTATGCTTGCGAAATATCCAGAAGTAAATAGTGATTTTAATTTTAGTGATGCAGAAAATATGGATGATATTATAGAACTTATTACTAGAGTTAGAAGATTTAAGTTGACTGAACAAGTTAAGGAAGTTGCTTTAGAGTATAATAATGAAATATTAAAACAAAATAAATTAATTTTAGATAAGTTATTAAAGTTACAAGATGAAAAAGGTAATGACAAAGAAACTTTAAATTTCCAAGGTGAAGATGTTTATTTATATTATGATGGAACACAAAATAGACAACAAGAAATTGATAAATTATATCAAGAGAAAGAAAAATTAATGCAGTCGATTGAAAGAAGAGAGAAATTACTTTCTAATGAAAATTATGTTAATAGAGCGCCTAAGGAAATTGTTGATAGTGAACGTGCACAATTAGAAAAAGAAAAAAGAGAATTGGATAATATTAATGGTAAATTAAAAGATTGCTAAAATTCGACAAAACTTCCAATATTCATTGCATTTAGAAAAGAAATATGTTATATTTGATATAGTATTTGAGAATAAAGGGAGGATACAAAATGAACAATAATAAAGGATTTACATTGATAGA
Organism: Bacilli bacterium; assembly: GCA_022801735.1. Classification (GTDB taxonomy): domain Bacteria; phylum Bacillota_I; class Bacilli_A; order RF39; family UBA660; genus Coprosoma. The sequence continues at coordinate 4,849 of JAAWSW010000033.1, forward strand.
GTTACTAGCAGTTATAATTATTTTGGCGATTATTGCTTTGATTACAACTCCTATAATTTTAAATGTAGTTAACAAGGCTAGACAGGATGCTGCTAAAGATAAGGCATGGGGAACTATTGAAGCATTCAGGGTTGCTTATGCACAAGATCAGGCAGACAACGAGACTTTAATTGCATTCCCATATACTTCTGAATTTATGAAGGATGCAACAACTGGTAAATGGTCTGCTAAAGTTGGGGAAACTTCAATTAAAATGAGTGGAGAAGTACCTCAAGGTGGAACTATTACAATGGATGAAGATGGTTTAATTACATGTGATGGTTTGATGTTTGGCGCTTATAGTTGTACTACAGAAGATGGAAATACTATGACATGTGATGATGGCGGAAACGGAACTCATGGAGATAAATAAGTAGAGAAATCTACTTTTTTTTCTTGCTTGTAAAAAGTACTTAAATATGTTATTATGTTAAGTAGAAAATAAAATAGGGGAATGAGATATGGGTAATAGTAAAATTTGGGAAAATGTTATTATTTTTGTGCTTATAGGGATTGCAATTATTTTTATAACGCCTATTATTCAAGGAATATTTTTAAAATCACAAATTTCTAGTGCTAAAATAGGCGTAGAAACTGTGGTGAAATCTACTAAGGTTTTATATGAGAAACATAGTTTAGATAGGGAAGTGTTACTGCCTTTTATGATAGAAATTCAAAAAGATGGTAAATACGATTTGTATGAGAAATCTTCTAAAATTGCAACTGGTTTGGCTTTAGATATTAAGGGTGAGAAACCTTTGTCTGGCCGTGTTATTATTGATAGAGATGGTGCAGTATATGCTAGAAATGTTGAATTTAGGAATGCTATATGTAATATGGAGAAAGATGAAGTTGTGGTATGTGCAAGGAAACAGTAAATATACTGTTTTTTCTTTTTTAATTTTGGTATAATGGATATGGTGAAAAAACATGAAACAAGAAAATATTAGAAATTTTTCTATAATTGCACATATTGATCATGGTAAGAGTACTATTGCGGATAGAATCTTAGAACTTACTGGGGCAATTACGGAAAGAGAAATGCAAAGTCAATTACTTGATAATATGGATATTGAAAGAGAACGTGGAATTACGATTAAACTTAATGCTGTTCAACTTGGATATAATTATAAAGGTGAAGATTATATAATGCATCTTATTGATACTCCAGGTCATGTAGATTTTTCTTATGAGGTATCTCGTAGTTTAGCAGCCTGTGAAGGGGCTATTTTAGTTGTGGATGCAGCCCAAGGGATAGAGGCTCAAACACTGGCTAATGTATATTTGGCAATCGAAAATGATTTAACTATAATTCCAGTTATTAATAAAATTGATTTACCTAATGCTGATGTTCCTAAAGTTAAACAAGAGTTAATTCAAACTTTTGGTTTTAGTGATGATGAAATTATTTTAACTAGTGCGAAAACTGGTGAGGGAATAGAAGAACTTGTAAATGCAGTAATTGAACGTATTCCTGCGCCTACTGGAGATGAAGATGATAAATTAAAGGCTTTGGTTTTTGATAGTCATTTTGATCCATATAAGGGTGTTATTGCTTTGGTTAGAGTGGTGTCTGGAAAACTTAGGGTAAAAGATAAGATAAAACTTATGGCGACTGGTGCTAGTCATGAGGCGGTTGAACTTGGGGTTTATACACCTAAGGAAAAGCAAAAAGATATGCTTACTGCTGGTGAAGTTGGTTATATAAGTGGTAGTATTAAAACTGTTCGTGATATTAAAGTTGGTGATACTGTTACTTTAGAAAGTAATCCTGCATCTTCTAGTTTACCAGGGTATAAACCAATGAAACCTATGGTATTTTGTGGGTTATATCCACTAGAATCTAGTAAGTATCCTGATTTAAGGGAGGCTTTAGATAAATTAAAGTTAAATGATGCTGCTTTAGATTTTGAACCTGAAACTTCTAAAGCATTAGGTTTTGGTTTTAGATGTGGATTTTTAGGTTTACTTCATATGGAAATTACTTTGGAACGTATTGAAAGGGAATTTGGTATTTCTTTAATTGCGACTAGTCCATCTGTTATATATAGAGTTACTAAAACTGATAATTCTATTATATTTGTAGATAATCCAGTTAAAATGCCTGAAAGACAAACTATTAGTAAAGTTGAAGAGCCTTATATTAAAACTAATATTTTAGTACCTAGTGATTATATTGGTCCAATAATGGAGTTATGTCAAAATAAACGTGGTAATTATATTAGTATGGAATATTTAGATAAGACTAGGGTTAATATTCATTATGAAATTCCTTTATCTGAAATTGTTTATGATTTCTTTGATAAGTTGAAAGGTGCGACTAGAGGTTATGCTTCTTTAGATTATGATTTAATTGGTTATAAGGAAAGTGCTTTAGTTAAAATGGATATTTTACTTAATGGTGAAATCGTTGATGCTTTAAGTGTTATTGTTCATAAAGATTTTGCTTATAAACGTGGTAAAGGTATTGTTGAAGCGCTTAAAAAACAAATTCCAAGACAAATGTTTGAGGTACCTATTCAAGCGGTTATTGGAAGCAAAGCGATTGCTCGTGCAGATATTAAGGCTATGCGTAAAAATGTACTTGCTAAATGTTATGGTGGAGATGTTTCTCGTAAACGTAAGCTTTTAGAAAAACAAAAAGAAGGTAAGAAAAAGATGAAGATGGTTGGTAATGTTGAAGTACCACAAGAAGCCTTTTTAGCAGTGCTTAGTATGGATGAGGAGTAGATAATATGCTTAGTGAAGAACAAAAGAAAATAAAATTAAAAAGAATAATATTTACTGTTCAAAGTTTTTTAGAATCAGACTTTAAAAATTTGGAAGAGTTATCTGAAAAAATTGGAATTCCTTCATCATCAATTCAAAGATATTTAAAAGAGAAACAAGTAATAGACGAATATTTTGGTGAAGAAATATATGAAATGATTAGAGAAAGAATAAATTTTAATAAAGCAGAAGGTTTGAGTAAAGGTGGTACTAATTTTGCTAATTTTAATGTAAGTACTAAAGATGAATTTGGAAAATTTACTGGTAGTAGAAGAAGGTGATTAGATGATAATTAATGGTGAACCTTTTCATAAGGTTGGTAGAGAATCTGCGATTATTACTATGCCAACACCTGATATCATTTTAAATGAATCATTTGATTATGGAAAATATGTGGAGGAGTATTTTCGTGATACTTTAGAATATCGTAAAGGCAATTGTCAAGGTTATTTTAAAGGCTGTGAAGATATTGATTTAGCAGAATTTTTTTATAGTGAATCTAAGCCTTGTAAGGTTGATTCTAAACTAAAGGAACTTGATGATAATTACTACCGTGAAATTTATATTCTTCAGCACCAGTATGAAAATGCTTATAATGAAGGGTATGCAGATGAAATAAATGAGGTAATTACTAGGTCTATACAGGCACTTACTTCTGATTATATGGCTGAAAGGGAGTCTTTGGAAGAAGAAATTCGTTTGCAAGATTTAAATGAAATCAAATTAATAATGGATGAGGCTTTAAGAGAGGCTAGAAAGCAACAAATTATCTTTGAGGATAATTTATCTAAAGAAAGAGTTGCTGCTTATAAAGCAGGTGATTTACCACTGTCAGACTTAACTTTGATTGATTTAAGTAAATTGCCAAGTGATTCTAATGTACAACAAGTAAGTCGTTATTTACACGCAAGAATAACTGATAGTATGGTAGATAATTATGATGTATATAATATGAAGTTAAAAGATGCTGCAAATTTAATTGAATCTTGGGTACCATCACCTGGTAAAAAAAGATGACGGAAGCAGTATATATACATATTCCTTTTTGCAGGCAAATTTGTTCATATTGTGATTTCTGTAAAGTTATTAAAAGTGATAAGTGGGTTAATAGTTATTTAGATGCTTTAGAAAAAGAGATTAATGATAGTTATAAGGGAGAATTAATTAAAACTTTATATATTGGTGGTGGAACACCAAGTTCTTTATCTATTTTAGAACTTGAAAAATTATTTGAAATATTATCCGTCTTTAATTTAGATGTAAACTGTGAAATAACATTTGAATGTAATTGTGAAGATTTAAATTTAGAATTACTTGAATTTCTTAAGGGTAAGATTAATCGTTTAAGTGTTGGGGTTCAAACTTTTAATGATGAGTTAATTAAATTGCTTGGAAGAAAAGAAGTTAATATAGATAATATTATTTTAGCTAAAAAATATTTTAATAATATTAATATTGATTTAATGTATGGTTTTAATGTTTCTAGTGATGTTTTGAAAAGTGATGTTTTGAAGATTCTTGAATTAGATATTACGCATATTTCTACTTATAATTTGATTTTGGAAGAACATACTAAACTTTATATTTCTGGATATGTTCCTTGTAATGATGATGATTATCATGAAAAATTTATTAATGATATTTTGGCTAAAAATGGATATGAACATTATGAAATTAGTAATTATTCAAAAAAAGGATTTGAGTCTAAGCATAATTTAACTTATTGGAATAATGGACATTATTATGGATTTGGTTTGGGCGCTAGCGGATATATAGATAATGTTAGATATGAAAATACTCATAATTTATCTAAATATATTAGTAGTGAAAATATTAGAGATGAATATACTTTAGATTTAAATGAAACTTTGCAAAATGAATTTATTTTAGGTTTTAGAAAAATAAGTGGTATTAATAGGGGTTTATTTAAAGAAAAATATGGTTTTGATGTTTTGGATATTCTTATTATTAAGGATTTGTTAGATGAAGAAAAACTTATTTTAGAAGAAAATAATATATGCATTAATCCTAAGTATTTATATTTATCTAATGAGATTCTTGTAAATTTTATTGATTGTGATATAAGGGCTTAGAAAAAGAAAATCATATACTAAATAAATATATTATAAGTTACTGCAGGAGTTTTTCTGCAGTTTTTTATTATGTGTATAAATAGTAATATTCTCCAAAGACTGCCAAAATTCGCAAAAGTGTAAAGTGGAAGTATAAGTTTAATTATTATGATGAACTTTTTGTTGGTTTAATTAATCAAAGTAATTGATAGATAGAATCAAATATAAATTATTAATGTTTTAAAGATTAGTATGTGCGCTACTAATCTTTTTTTGTAAATTTATGAAAATCGATTTACTCGAACATTAGTTTGTGATATAATTTTTGTAAGTAGTAATAAACAAAAAATAAGGGGGTATATATGACTACTGAATTAAAAGAAAATCAAGAACTAGTATTATTTGAAAATAGTCAAATTAGAAGGAAAGAATATAATGGAGAGTGGTATTATTCTATTGTTGATATTATAAGAATATTGACAGGTAGTGATAGACCAGAAAAATATTGGAATGATTTAAAAGTAAAGTTAGGAAAGGAGGGTGCTTTTCAACTTTCCGAAAAAATCGGAAGGTTAAAAATGACTGCAAAAGATGGTAAAATGCGTGGAACCGATTGTGCAAATAGGGAAACTATGTTTAGAATAATTCAAAGTATTCCATCACCCAATGCTGAACCTTTTAAATTATGGTTTGCAAGACTAGCAGAAGAAAGAATACAAGAAGTAATAGACCCTTCTTTAGCAATAGAAAGAGCCAGACAAACTTATTTAAATAAGGGGTATACTGATGAATGGATTAATGCTAGGATAAAGGGAATACCTGTAAGAACTGAACTTACTGATGAATGGAAAAAAAGAGGTGCAACAGAACCTAAAGAATTTGCAATGCTGACAGATGAAATTAGCAAAGGAACTTTTGGAATAACAACTAGCAAACACAAATCAATAAAAAATATATCTGAAAATCAAAATTTAAGGGATAATATGTCTCCTATGGAATTGGCACTTACAACTTTAGCAGAAGTTACTGCTACTGAATTACATCGGACTAATGATTCACAAGGAATTTCTGAATTAAAGATAGATGCTCAAGAGAGTGGGGAAATTGCATCTATTACCAGAGAAAATATAGAACAAAAATTAAATAAACCAGTAGTAACAGAAAAAAATGCAATTGACTTTAAAAAAAGTGTGCAAGAAATAGATTATAAATAATATGAATTCAATTGTTTAGATGAAATTCTGGTGAATTTCATAGATATTGATTTACTAGAACATTAGTTTAGTGTATACTTGTAATAGGTGGTAGAATGAAAAGTAATGTATTTAAGACAGAAATAAGTTATATAAAAGATAGTGAGTATCAGAAGAATGCGGAAGTATTAGTTGACTTATTACCTGATTATTTTTTTGAAGTAGGTGCTAGTTCTACAGGAAAGTATCATCCTAGTTTTGCACAAGGTGATGGTGGTTTAGTTAGACATACTAAGGCTGCTGTTAGGATTGCACATGAACTTTTAGAGAGCATGATTGGTAATGTGTTTACTGCTAAAGAAAAGGATTTAATGATTTTAGTATTAATGCTTCATGATGGTTTAAAACATGGTGTTCCTAAAGAACAATATGTAAGATTTGATCATCCAATATTGGCGGCTAATTTTATTAAAGAAAATCAATCTAAAACGACTTTTACTGATTCTGAAATTAATTTTATGATGGATACAGTATCTAGTCATATGGGACCATTTAATACAACCCCATATAGCAAAGTTGTGTTACCTGTACCACAAAATAAATATCAAAAATTTGTACATATGTGTGATTTACTTGCAAGTAAGAAATTTTTAGATATTAAATTTGATGGTAATGAAATTATAGGTTAAGGCTCTATTGAAAATATTGATAAAGTTTTTAGAAAATAGTTACTAGAAATGAAAAAATATGATATGATGATTTTAGAATAAAGGGGCCTTGTAGAAAGAAGGCGTAAAAATGAATTTAAAACCAGTAAAACCAAAAGTTACATTATTAGCGTATAGTAAACCTGTGGATAATGACAATCCAGAAAGAGTAGTTGCAGCAGCCGCAAAATTATGTTATTCAAAAAGTAGTCCTTCAACTTTGTTAGAAGGTTTAGATGATCAAAAAACTGAAGAATTTTTATCAAGATTATCAAATTATGGGCACTTTAGTCCTACTGAACATATCTCATTTACTTTTGGAATTGAAGGAATAAGTAGAGCGTGTTCTCATCAAATCGTAAGACATCGTATTGCTAGTTATTCTCAGCAATCACAAAGATATGTTGACCTTTCATCAGCAGAAACAATTGGATTTGTAATACCAGAAGATATTTTAGATAATGAAGAATTAGTTGAAAAATATATTTGTGATATTAAAGAGGAATTTGAATCTTATCAGGCTACAATTGATATGTTTTATGAAAAATATAAAAAAGAAATGTATGGTGATGAAGAAATCACTAAAAAACAAGCTAATGCTATCCATAAGAAAGCTTTAGAGGATGCTAGATATTTGCTTCCTAATGCTTGTGAAACAAAATTAGTTATGACAATGAATGCTAGAAGTTTATTTAATTTCTTTAGTGAAAGATGTTGCGAAAGAGCCCAATGGGAAATTAGAGATGTTGCAAATCAAATGTTAGAAATAACAAATTCTATTGCTCCAACACTTTTTGAGAATGCTGGAGCACCATGTTTAAGTGGAAAATGTCCAGAAGGTCCAATGACATGTGGACATCCTAAAACAAAAAAGATTGGAAGTAAGTAATTATGAGAGGGAAATTAATAGTTATTGAAGGAACTGATTGTTCTGGTAAAGAAACACAGACAAAATTATTAATTAAAAAATTAAGAGAAGATGGTATTAAGGTGGATAACTTTAGTTTTCCAAATTATAATTCTCCAACAGGTAAAATAATTGGTGGTGCATATTTAGGTAAACCACAAATTGGCGAAAGTTATTTTGAAGAAGGTGCTACTAATGTAGATCCTAAGGTGGCTTCTCTTTATTATGCTGCTGATAGAAAGTATAATATTGATAAGATTAATTTCTTATTAGAGCAGGGTGCTAATATAATTTTAGATAGATATATTTATTCTAATATGGCTCATCAAGGCGGAAAAATAGAAGATGAAAATGAAAGATTAGAAATGTATGATTGGCTTGATAATTTAGAGTTTAATCTTTTAGAATTACCAAGACCAGATGTGGCTATCTTTTTACATATGCCTACTGAAATGGCTAAGGTGTTAAAAGCGGGCAGAGTAGAAGAGGCTCCAGATGCTCATGAAAAAGATGTTAATCATTTAATGAATGCTGAAAAGTCTTATATTGAACTTGCTTCAAAATATAATTTTAAAACTATTGAATGTGCAACTGAAGATGAAATTAGAACTATTGAAGATATTAGTAGAGATGTATATGAATATGTTAAGGAACAATTAGATAAATAATTGTTCTTTTTTCATATACTTAAATGAGGTGTAATCATGAAGATAATCGCACATAGAGGGAATGATGAAATTCATTTAGAAAATAGTATGGAATCAATTATAAATAGTTTGTCTATTTCTTATATTGATGGTGTTGAATTTGATATTAGACATACGAAAGATTATGATTTTGTTATTCACCATGATCCTTTTTATAAAGGTTATTATATAGAAAAAACAAGGCTTAGTTTACTTCAGAAAAAAGGACTTAATTCATTGGAAGAAGTATTAAAGTCTATTAATTCTGATAAAATAATTATAATCGAAATTAAAGAAGAATCTAGTAAGTTTAAATATATGCTTATTAAGTTACATAAAATTTTAAAGAAATATAATTTAAATTATTATTTATG
>JAAWSW010000034.1 GCA_022801735.1 Bacilli bacterium
TTGTTTATCAAAATTTACCGTTCTTATTACAAAAGTTGCATATAGATATCTAACATAACAAAATTCAAATTCCTTCATATAATCTTCATAATAATCATTATCTTTATAGTAACTAAGTAATCCATTAAAATTAGAAATATAATCGTATATCCTATTATCAAATTTTCGAGATTCAGAATTCTCTCTCTGATAATAATAATACTCCTGTTTATTTACATACCCAATAGTATTAATAACTGGCAATACACGGTACAAATACTCTACGTCTTCAGCAAATGTTCCTTCTTTAAAAAGAATATCACTAACCTTATCTCGCTTATAAATTTTGTTCCATAAAACAGGAAACATTCTAACCATATATTGCTTCTTATCTGTTATGTTTTTAACATCACCAAATAAATCAGTTACTCCATTCCATTTTTTACTACCATCAGTATACAAAAAATCACACTCTACAACATCAAAATCATCAGAATCAGCCTTATTATATAAAACCTCATACATATCTTCTAAAATAAAATCATCACTATCTACAAAGCCTATATATTCACCCTTAGCAGCTAAAATACCACTATTTCTAGCCCCACCTGGCCCTTTATTTTCCTGATTAATAACTATTATTTTTTCAGGATTTCTCTCTTTATATTTATTTAAAATTTCTAAAGAACCATCAGAAGAACCATCGTTAACAAAAATAAATTCAATATCAGATAAAGTCTGTTTTAATAAACATTTAACAGTATTTTCAATATGCGATTGGGCATTATAAACAGGAACTATTACACTAACTTTCACCATTTTCTTTTCCCTTTCTGCATTCAGATAATAAATATCCAGCAACAAAACCCAAATATATTGTAATAATTAATTCATCAACAATATGTCCACTAAAATAAGAAATACAAAGTGGTAAAATAAGTATAGCAAGCATAATAGAATTAAATAAAGCAAAACTCTTTTCTTTCAATTTTCTAAAAGCATAATATCCTGCAATTACAATATAAGGAACTAAAAATAACAAAATTCCAATAATCCCAATTGTATGGTATTGAACTACAAAATCCTTTTCAAGATATAAATAAGCATTTATAAAACGGCTATAACCAATACCAAATGTACTAGTTAAAACAGTTTCATATGTTGCCGCTACATCATCAGTAATTAATTGCTGAGAATTTCTATTACCTACCCTTTGAGTAGCAGGTACATCATAAACTACATACTTCCAAAAATCTTCATGCTCTTCATATGGATAAATTTCTTCATAATATATTTCATTCATACCTATATATTTAAGCATTTTTTTAGTAGAAACTTTTCCATCTTTCATTTCTTTTAATTTTTCTTCTTCATTATAAACAGTACCAGTATTAACAATTGGTGCATGAGTCATAATTAAACATCCAAGCGCTAAAAACACAAATAAACACCCAATTTTTTTACCTTCAAATTTTATTTTCTTAATAACAGTAAAAAACAAATACAAAACAATAACCATTACAATCATTAAAGCCCAACCATAAGACGCTACTCTAGTTCCAAGCATAATCATTGACAGCATAGTCATAAAAGTTATAACCAAACGTGATTTAGTAATTTTTTCAGTTAATGAATATAAACAAATTGGAAATAAAATATACATTAACCCACTAATCTGGTTAGCAGAATTAAACCAACCTTTACTAGCAAGATCTTTTGGCATAAATTCAGTATTAAAGAACCAATGAAATACATTAGCCTTAATAAAACCACTACCATAAGAAGTTCTAGAAAGCATAATAATATTTGAGCCTACAATAATAACAGAGACAACTGCACTTACAATTAAAAATAATTTAATAACTTCTTCTTTTGTAGGTTTTAATTTATAAGTAATAAAAATTACAGCAATTGGTAAAAGCATTCTAATTATATAAAACATTTCGGTAACAAAACTATAAGAAAAAGTCTTATAACCACTATTATCAATTCCTGATGCTATAAAATGATGCGCCAAAATATAAGCAAGTAAAACGCCACCATAAATACCAATAATTTTTAAATTTGCTATACTTCTTCTATTAAAGAATAATAAAATAAATAAAAACGCAATAATTAATAATCTAATAATAGTTGTTGGCGAAAAATGGAAAAAACCAATTACCGCATCTGTATATAATAGATAACAATCTAAAATGGGCTGAATAATCAAGAAAACAAAAAATATTTTTCTAAGCAATCTCTCATCTTGTATTTTTTTCATCATAACACTCCTCTAATGTATTTATTATATTATTAATAGTATTTGAAGAACTATAATTGTAATCTGCTAAATTCTCCTTAAATTCCTGTATTTTGTCTCTATTTTGAATTAAATATTTAAGACAATTATAAAGGCCTTCTTCAGAATTATCTGCTATTAATCCGTTATAGCCATCTTTAATCAAACTCTCAACAGCAGCAGTCTTAGTTGCTAAAACTGGAACATGTAAAATCATTGATTCCAAAACAACTAAACCAAAAGCCTCAAATTTAGATGGTAAAATAAATAAATCAGAATTATTTATTTCCTTATAAGGATTATCAATTTGTCCAAAAAAATTAATATTTAATTTAAGTTCATTATTCAAATTAACTATATTTTCAAATTCTGGTCCATCACCAAGAATATTAATATTTAATTTATTAGTTAAATTTTCTTCTTTAAGTTTTGATAAAACTCTTAAAAAACGATCATAACCTTTAACTTCGTGAATCCTACCAACCAAAATCATATTAATCTTATCACTTATATATTTTGTAATAGGTTTTTCTTTTGAAGATGTAATTATCTTTTCTGAATTAATGATATTAGGTATTACCTCAACATTATCTACACCATATATCTTTAAAAAGGCATTCTTAACCCCTTCAGAAACCGCAATAATCTTATCGAATTTAGGGATTATTTGGTTAAATAGTTTATCGTATTTCTGATTTGGGTTACAATTTCCATACTCATAATGAAGCCAATGTATTTTTGCAATACTATCACCAAAAATAGTAAACAAGGCCGTAAAACCATCCTTAAAAGCAATTTCAATATCGTATTGTTTATTTAAAATTCTTTTTCTTTCTTTTTTTATTCTACTTTTAATAAGACCCGTTTTCATTTCAAAAACTAATCGAACCTTCGAAAATATCAATTTAATATTTTTACTTTTCAAAGCCTCTTTTATAGTTATATCTACACCATCAAAATAACTAGTGCCATAAATAATATTAACACTATCAGAAATATTTTTAAGCCTTGTACCATTATTATGAAGCACTAAAAGATCAGTATCAAAATTATTAAAAACTCCCAATTTAATCATATCTTCTAACAAAATAGATACTCCGCCCATTTTTTTTTCATCAACAACTATCAAAAGGCTTTTTTTCATAAGTATCACCTATACTTTCAATATTTTCTTTAACATTTTTATTTTTTTCATATATACAAGATTACATATAATTTTATATTTAAAATCTTCTTTTTTATAATATTTATTTTTTCTCCATTTAGGAAATTTTTCTTTCATCGTATCAGCAATTCTTAATATATTTTCCCTTCCCTCATCAAAAGGCAAAAACCTTAAAGAAGCCGCATGAAGTAAATTTTTAATATATAAATACTCAAGTTCATCTTTATATTTTTCAAAAGAATCTTTAGCAATAAATAAATTTCCCAAATAATCTAACGAATCAAAAATATCTTCTAATGATTTAGAATACTTTCTCTGATTCATTATTGACCCTTCTCTAACTAAATAAAAATATAAAGGCTCCTCCACAAAAGAAATTTTATTTGCATATAAACATAAAGCAGGCATAATTGCAATATCTTCATAAATATGCTTTTCTAAAAATTTAATTTCCTTATTTTTCAAAATATCTTTTTTAATTAATTTACACCATGCAGATGGTCTATATAATATGTAATTTTTATTTACATCAGAACTATAGTCATATCTATCAATTTCTGTCTTCTTATCATTTAGTACACTATAAGCACCACAAACAACTATATCAGCCTGTTCATTTTCAACCTTACTATATAATTTTTCAAGAATCTTAGTATCAACCCAATCATCAGAATCTAAATAAAATACATAATCACCTGTCACCTTATCTAAAGCAAAATTTCTAGCCTGAGACAAACCTCCATTTTCCTTAACAAAAGGTTTAATAAGATTAGGATATTTTTGTTGATATTCATCTATAATATCTTGTGAATTATCAGGTGACCCATCATTTATTACAATAACCTCAAAATCATCGAAAGTTTGATTAACTAAACTATCCAAACATTTTGGCAAATACTTCTCTACATTATAAACTGGTACAATAACACTTATTTTTGTCATACTATTTTTCCTTTCTAACATCAACTTTCTTTTTAACAATATTTACAAATCTAGCAAATACATTCTTAATTTCTGGCGAAACAACTAAACATATCAAATATGAAATAACAACAATTACAATTTCAATTGGAATAATAAACATAAACCATTGTAACATCGAATGAACATTAGTATAAAAATAGTTCTCAACTGGTCCTAATACAATAGTTAAAACCACAAAAACCAAAACAAATTTCATACAATTAATGAATAATTTTAATTTACTTATTTTTTTAAATATATATTTAGCAATTACAATAGAACGCCAAAAAGCATTTACAAAAAAAGCAAAACAAGTCCCAAATAAAACCCCAGCAATTCCAAATTTACTAACCAATAAACAAGAAATCACTAAATTAACAACCGCATTTAATAAAGCAAAATACTTTGTTTCTTTAAAAAGTCCATTAGTGTTTATTGCTGTAATCAAAGACCCAATTAAACTAGAGCCAAATAAATTAAAAGCAAACAAACAAACAGTTACATACGACAAAACATACTCTTTATTCTCTATCCAAAAATAGATAAAACTTCTAGAAGAAATCACAAAAGGAATAGCAACAATAAGGCCTAAAAAGAAACAAAATGCAAAATATTCCTTAAACACCCCTAAAGATTTATCTTCTTTTTCTAAAGCAAACATATTACCAAAACTATGACTAATATTATTAGTTATTTTATTAATAACAGTAGAAATAAAAGTATAAATATAATTATAACTAGCATAAATACTAACCACCGTTGCCGATTTTGAAATAAGTAAAATAATTTGATCAATATTACTTCCAGCTACTGTCGCCACTTGATGAGTAATTAAGTCCTTACTCATTTTTTCAGCACTTGTATCAACACGTGTAAAATTCTTAAGCCATGGATATTCTTTTCTAGCCACAAAATAAATAATAATTTCTTCAATTACTTTTGACGCAAACATTATAATAGCAATTACAAGTAAATTTCTAAAATAAAAAATTGCTCCCAAACAAATTAAATCACAAACTATTTTAGTTACATTACTAATGGAAACTGGAATATATTTTTTTTGATCCGAAAAAAATACAGCATTATATGCTTGTGAACAAGCAAAATAGGAAATTAAACAAGATGCAATAATTAAAGCAAATGAAAGCATCACGATAAATAAATCTTTACCAGTTGCATCAACTATAAACGGAAAAACTATTAATGCCAGTATCGAAAGACCAAGAACAACCGCTCCGATAATGCGAAATATCCTTTTAGCCCCTTTATATAAGGCTTTAGCATCATCATAATTCTTAGTTGCCATTGGTTTATAAAGTTTATAAATAACTCCACTAGTAAGTCCTGCTTCGGCCAAAAAAACATAAGTAACTATATTATTAATCACTTGGAAATAACCATTCATTTCTGAGCCAATATATGTAATAAAGAATTTTATCTTAAAAAAGCCAACAATCCCAATTACTGTATACAAAAGAAGTTCTACTATAATATTTTTTATAACATTTTTAGTTCTCACTTTATCACGTTCCAATTCTTACTTTTCAAATGAAGATTTATCAGGAAATATTTTATCAAAACATTTTCTAAGTTCTTCTGTTACTGCCTCGTAATCAACCATCTCATCAGTATCATTAATACAAATCTGTTCTTCTCTTTGATTTAAAATACAATCAAAAAGTTCATCTCTGTTACCACTCAAATTAAAATATTTTCCAGTTTTTTTATAAGATTTAGGTTCAAATTTACCACTATAAATTTGCCATAAAACTATTGAATAAGGTGTAACATTATTCCAAGACCTAAATTTAGACCTGCAAGTTAAATCTATAACATCATTTTCTTTTTCCCACATTTTATTAAAAGTACTTTTCAAAAAAGGAAAACTCATATGAAAATTATCAAACCCAGCCATATATGGCCATTGATATAACATCATAAAACGAATATTACGTTTACCATATTTAAAATTAAGCCATTTTGAAAGATTATTTTTCATAAAATCACGCTTAATAAAATTTCTACTAATAAGCATTTTGTCATTAACGAGTGTATGTTCAAAATTCAAATCCGAATTCTTATCATAATATGGAATATTATCACGCCATAAATCACAAGGTAAACCATTTTTAAAAAAATATTCTTCACCTATAGGTTTTAAAATAAACATATCATCATTAAAATAAACAAATTTTTCAGTTAACCCCTCTATACGGTGCAAATTGTATTCAATAGCATTAGAATTAAATGTTGGTAAATATTCTTTAGGAATAAAATCCTTATGATTCACAACATTTAATTTAGGGTTTTCTAAATTAAGCCACTCTGGGACATGCCCCCATGTAACAAAATGAATTTTATTAACCCATGGTGTAAATTTTTCGACACCTCTAAACCAATATTTTAATAGTTTCATATCTCTAAAACGAAGAGCACTATTGGTAGTATCGATTTTATTTTCTGAATATTGATTTTTTTCTTCTAACCATTTTTCATCACTGCCATCAACCCAAGTTATAACAAAATCTATCTTATCATTCATGCAAATCACCCTCTGTTTCTTTAACAATATAAATAGGTCTATTTTTAGTTTCTAAATATGTTTTTGATAAATAAGCCCCCATAATTCCTGAGCAAAACAATTGAACCCCAGACACCAAGAAAATAATACATATAGTAGACGGCCACCCACTAACAGGATCTCCATAAATTAAAGTTTTAACAATAATTACAATAATAAGAATAAAAGCAAGTAAACAAAACAAGATTCCAAATATAGCCGCTATCATTAAAGGTACAGTAGAAAAACCTATAATACCTTCTATCGCATAAATAAATAATTTCCAAAATGACCACTTAGTTTCTCCTGCCACTCTTTCAACATTTTCAAACTCAATCCATTTTGTTTCAAACCCTACAAAACTAAACAGACCTTTTGAATATCTGTTATATTCTTTTAAAGATAAAATTGCATCAACCATTTTTCTACTCATCAAACGATAATCTCTAGCCCCATCAACCATTTCTATTTTAGATAATTTATTAATTAATTTATAAAATTTTCTAGCAAAAAAACTTCTAATAACAGGTTCTCCTTTTCTGGTCGTTCTCCTAGTAGCCACACAATCATAACCTTCTTCTATATAATCAAACATTTTTGGAAGCAAAGAAGGAGGGTCTTGTAAATCAGCATCCATAGTAGCAATATAATCACCTTTAGCATTTTCAAGACCTGCATAAATAGCCGCTTCCTTACCAAAATTACGAGAAAAACTAATAAATCTAATCCTAGAATCTTTTTGGTGATACTCCTTTAAAACATCTAAAGTATTATCATTACTTCCATCATTAATAAACAAAAACTCAAAATTTAAATCTTTCATTTTCTTAGCCACTTTTATTATTTCATCATAAAAGTATGGTATGGCACTTTCTTCATTATAACAAGGTACAACAATTGAAACTAACTTTTCCATATAACTCCCCCTATGGCATCATCAATAACATTTTCTATTTTATGTCTTTTTAAAATTAACTTTGTATCCTGGTCAATTCCATAAAAAGTTTTAAATACTTTAGCATGATATTCTCCCCAAGGATTACGGGTCCAAATATAAGTTATAAATTGATCATAAACATATATCTCTGAAACATTTTTATCTTTAAGCTGGTTTTCTATATCTTTATCACGATCTTTTTGAATAAAGAAAATCAAAGTAAACATGGTGATAAAATATACTAACAAAATCGCTAAAAAGGCAACTATAACCTTATTAAACCTAGGATTAAAACAATTCTTTAAAATTCTAAGTGATACTATCAAAAATATAATTTCGCTAAAAAGCGCTACCCTCTCATCCCAAACAGGAGCTGCTGTCATAGAACCTACTGCAAGAGTTGCCACCAAAGTTAAGAATAGCAAGAAATTTCTTTCTTTTTCTTCATCGATATTTTTAAATATACTATAAAAGAACAATAAACCAAAAGGCGCCCAATAGAAAATAAAATACCAATTAGTGACATTAAATGCCCCCCAAAAATCGATATAACTATTAAAATGAATATCAAAAGGCACTAATAAATAAATGTTTTGAATAATTCCAAGTAATGGAATCACTGAAAATAATAAAAGCCAATATATTTTTACGCCTTGTTTTTTTAAGGTATATAAAATCACCCAAAGCATAAGAATAAGCACTATAACATTCCTCGCAAAAGTATAAGCAATAAAATTCGGAATATTAGAAAGCATTCTAGTTATAAAAGGCATACTATAAAACTCTGGTTCGTAAGTTACTCTAGAAGCCGTCCCAGGAGACGCCATCATTAAACCTAAGAATATTCCTGAAAAAACTGTCATTATTAAAAATTTAATTAATTCACTTTTTTTCTCTTTTCGGTTATAAATAAGCCAAATAACATTTCCAATCACAAAAGCCAATCCAATATTTTCAACAAACATTGGCGTTATAACATTTATAAATAATAAAACCAAAAATTCTATCTTTCCGAATTTAAACTCTTTTTTACGGTATAAATAATAAAAGTAAGCAAGTACAATTGCAGAAGGATATAAATACGTAATACTTCCAGCAATCCAAGTATAGCCCTGCGAAATAGAATTAACATTAAGCAATAATAAAACAATTAACGGTAAAAAGTATACAATCTTATTTTTTACATCACCAATTATTTTATTAGCCAAATAAACTATTAAAGTTAATAAACCAGAAGTACAAATTACAAATAAAAACTTATAGTAAGTAAAAATATAAATAAATATTCTACTAATAAATCTGCCTTCCCAAGAAAAATACATTCCTTTGGCCGCAGATAAAACCATTTTAAAACCTTGCTCCCCTACTGTATAATTTGCCCAATCATCACCTGTAATAGGCGCTAAAGACAAAACTATACAAAAAAATATAAACGTTAAAATATAAACAAAATTCTTTTTAATTTTTTCTTTCATAATCCTTCTCCATTACTAATTATTATCAATATAATCTTTTATCTTATTTACAAAATTATCATTATTTGAAATAAATTTATTAGGTTTAAATTTTTTTGCTTTTGAAAGCACTTTATCTAATTCATCAAAATCATCTAATTTTAATATATAACCATTATTATCAAATGTCTCTATAATTTGTAATTGGTGATTGTTAGTATGTTCACCGTATTCTTTAAGTCTTGCTGCGGCAACAATTTTTTTATTACGTTTTAAACCATCCAAAATACAACCAACACCACCATGAGTAATAAGCAAATCACATTCGTCCATATATTTATTAAAATCATCCATTGAAACTAAATCAAAAATTTCCATATCATTACTTTGAAATTTTGTATATCCCGCTTGAACTATTACTCTCTGTTTTATATTACCCAAATCAATTTGTTTTTGAATAGCCTCAAGTAAACGCACAAAACTTTTATCTTGTGTTCCCAATGTTACAAAAATCATCAAATCACCTCGCTAAAATAAACTTCCGTAAAACTTCGCTTTTGGATAAAGTTCTAACATACTCTCCCACTGAACAATAAACAAATCAGCAAACTTATAAACAATTTTTCCAGTAATTGTTTTTGAACTGCTATTAGCAAATGTCTCTATAAATATAATTTTAGTGCCAAAAAACTTGCCAATAAGACACATAGGCCCAGCAATATGAGCACCAGTAGTCACAATATATCTTGGTCTTGTTTTTAAATAAACAAAAAGTTCAATCCAACAATTAAAAAACAATTTAAAGATATAAGTAAAAGGATGATCTTTTGTACCATAAATAACATAATTAATTTTCTTTCCATATTTATTTTTCAAAGATAAATTAGAACTCGTTTTTTCAGTAACAATATGATAATTATAATGTTCAAACAACGGTTTTAATTGTAATAATTCATTTAAATGTCCACCAGTACTTGCTATAAACATAACTTTTTTTTTCTTCATAGCCTTCACACTACCTTCTATATAACATTTTACCAATTTTTGTCGTAAAAAACAACCTTCAGACAAAATTAAAAGAGATAATTGTATCCCTTCTAATCAAAAATATCATACCCTAAATCTAAATCAAGTCTACCGCTTATACCACCTAATGGTTCTGAAGAACCAGATGATGTAAATTGCCAATATTTATAACTTGTAGTATTATAACTAGGTTTTGTATTCATCGCTTTAGTATAAGAAACTGGAGTTGTATTACCATAAGGCCATTGCGCTAACCAAATATCAAATTTCTTAACTAACTCAGGAGCATTTAAATGATCGTTTAACCACTTAGCACTTGCATATACTCCGCATCGATACCCACTCTTTTCAATCGTTGTACAAAAATAGTCTACTACATTTGTAAGTTTATTTTTAGAAACATTAGCAACACTTTTATCCTCAACATCTAAAAATACCTCAGTTCCCAAAGTTGGTATATAATTAGTTGTTTTTATTTCGTTAAGTAATCTAAGCATGTGTTTTGCCTCTTCGTTAGCCCCTGTTTTATCAGGAGTATCTATATCAGCCGCATAAGAATATAAATAAGTTCCATAAGGTATATTATATTTTTCACAAGCAGCAACATTAGCCTTAAACTTAGTATCATCTTGATTTGTCCAATTACCACCATAACCTGCTCTTATAATGACAAAATCTACCTTACCATCTTTAGCTAAACCATCCCAGTTAATTGTGTTATAACTAGAAATATCTATACCTTTATACACTTTCGTACCAGTATGAGGTGTTAAAACAAATTTTTGATTATTACCACCCGTTGGAGTTGAGAGTTGAATATTAGTTCCATTCGCTGTATTAGAATTTTTAACATCGATAGCAAGTCCATTATTCTTAGCAATAATCGTAGCATGTCCGTTCGCATCTACATGAAGAAGCCATTGTTGCGCCTCAGAATTATTGTTTTTATATATTTGCAAATTAGTTCCACTAACAGTTCCACCATTAGCCACATCTAATGAAATTCTAGGATTCATAGCACTAGTAATAGAATAATATCCATTGTTCAAATATTTTAAATACCATATTTGAGCATTTGTATTATTAGATTGATATAATTGAACATTAGTACCATTAGTTTTCATTGCATTATTGACGTCTAAAACTTTCGAATTATTAAGTACACTGTTAATTGTATAATATCCATCTTCATAAGATCTAGAATATTGATTATAAGTAGTTGGCTTAAAAATCCATTTTTGAGCATCAGTTCCATTAGCATGATACAATTGAATATTAGTACCATCTTTTATTCCTTTTTTAACATCGACATCGGCAACTTTACCCAATTTAGACACTAAAGTATATGTGCCATCCAAATTATCTTGAATCAACCATCTTTGAGCATTATTATTGTTACTATTATAAATTTGTATATTGGTTCCATCGGCCGTTTTCGCACCTTGTACATCTAAAAGCCTATTGGTATTAGCAGCGTTTTGAAGCATATAATATAAACCACTTACATGCTTAACATACCATTTACTTGTATTAGAATTATCGTCAGTCTTTAAAGTTACATTAGCAGCATTATAAGCGGTTACTGAATTAACCGCTAAAACTCTATTAGGATCCACTGCACTATTAAGAGTATAATACCCATCTTCAATTTTTTTAGGCTCATTGATTTTATTAAATTTAAATTTCTGTGCAGTTGTTCCGTTTGAATGATAAGTTTGCAAACTAGTACCGTTAGTAGTATACCCACCACTTACATCAATATATATATTATCTTTTTTAGAAACAATATTATAATAACCATTCCCCGCATCTTTTATAATCCACTTTTGAGCATCAGTATTATTTTTATTATGAATTTGAATCTTAGTACCATTAATAGCAATTCCTCCACGAACATCCAATACCTTACTATTATCTGAATAGTTAGAAATTTCATAATAACCATTATCTAAATAATTAACACTAAAATATTGTCCCCAAGTATGCATGTAATCAAATATTTGAACATCCATACCATTACTAATATCAGAATTTTTAACACTCACTGCCTTTGAATCATTTAAAGCAGAACTTATAGTATAAACACCATTTTCTATAGTCTTTTTTCCTTCTAAAACTTCTATAAATTTAAACTTTTGTGCATTTGTACCATTTCCCTTATACATTTGAATATTAGTTTTATCAGCCGTTTTCCCACCATTTACATCAACATAAAGTCCATTACATTTTGAAGCAATATAATAATAACCATTTCCAGCATATTTAACTAACCATTGTTGAGCATTCGTACCATTTGACTTATGAATCTGAATGTTGGTTCCATTTTTCTTACCAGCACTAGCCACATCAAGAGATAAACCATTATCAAGAACACTTGTAATTTTATAATAATTATTACCTAAATGTTTTACTGTCCAGTGTTGCGCAGCCGTATTATTAAAGGTATATAATTGAACATTATTACCAGAAACCGCATTCGCACTTTTAACATCTATAACCTTATTATTATTTAAAGCACTTTGAATTGTATATGTTCCATCAGCAAGTGGTGGCGCAGCCTTAACATCATCTATTCCAAAATAAAAAAATCCTAAAAATAATATCAAAAAAACAAATTTCTTCATTCTAACCCTCCTCTATTAAAATACATTATATCAAAACATAAAGAAGATTTCTAGTACCAATTTAAGGAAAAAATTACCAAACAAAAAAATAGGAAATAAATTCCTATTTTTCCCAGACTGTAGACAAACCCCGGTTTTCAATAACCGAGGTTTTCTTTATAAAATAATTTTTGGAAATTTAGAATAAATTTGAATATTTTTTCCATAAAT
>JAAWSW010000035.1 GCA_022801735.1 Bacilli bacterium
TAAGGGGGGGGGGGGGTATACTATATATGGTGTAGTATATGAGAAGGAATAGAAAACAAAAGAAACAAAGAAAAGTAATAATAATATCAGTAATAGGCTTATTATGTATAATGACAGCAGGATATGCCTCCTTTCAAACTAATTTAAATATAACAGCAAAGGGTAACATAAAAGAGAACCCAATAACAATACAGGAATTAAGGGATACATATTGTAATACGATATCAGGAGATGGATTATATAAAGATACTTACGAAACTAATAAATGTATCTATAAAGGAGCAAATCCTAATAATTATATAACCTTTAATAATGAAACTTGGAGAATAATATCTATAGAATCAGATAATATCATTAAAATAATAAAAAACGAAAGAATAAGTAACATGGTATGGGATACAACAAATTCAAACAATTGGAGAAGACCCGCCTCAATAAATATTTATTTAAATAGCGATTATTATAACAGTTTAAACGAAGATGCAAAATCTAAAATAATAAGTCATGATTTTAGTGTTGGGGCAGTAGAATGGAATAATACTAACTTAGCAAATCAAATAAATGCTGAAAATAATACGAAATGGAATGGAAATGTTGGTCTTATTACAGAAGGTGAATATTTAAAAGTAAATACAAATTCTACCCAATGCGGAAATTACAAATTAATGTATGATAATAGAGATTTATGTCCATCAACTAATTATATTAACCAGATTGCTGGCGATTCAATGTGGACTATAACAGCTAGAGATCAATCCCCAACATACACATTTTGGATTAGCAAGAGATTATCAAGTACAGGGAACCCCGTTAAAGACTATGAATTTGGTATTTTTCCTGTTGTACATTTAAGTCAAAACATTAAATTAACTGGTAAAGGGACAGAAGAAACACCATATATAATCAGATGAATCAGTAAACAAAAAAAGAATCAGTATAAAAGTACTACTGGTTCTTTTTTGCTCAAAAATTAAATCTTATCACCGATAGAAAACATTTTAATTCCACTAGGAAATTCATAAGTGTAATAAACATTTTTTTTAGGTAATATAATACGATTAGGTTTTAAATTATAATAAACATAAAGAATGTAACCATTTTTATCAGTTAAAACAACATCAATAGGTTCAAGCATAAAAAACGTATGAATACCATTGCATCTAATTTTTAAAGCATAATCAAAATTTTTTTTAAACATAAGACCTATAAACTTATCAAAAAAACTATTACATTCTTTTATTCTCATACTATCACCATTTATACTATAACATATTTAAAATAACTTTTAACACATTTTTAATTAAAATAACATTAATAACTTGATTTTTATCAAAAAAAAATCTATAATTAACTTATAGGATATTCGTGTCATAGGAGGATACAGATATGAAAAGAATGAATAATAAAGGACAAGCACTAGTTGAATACTTATTAATCATTGCAGTTGTTAGTGTAATTGTCGTTAGTGTTGTAAAATTATTAGGTGGCTACTTAAAAGATTCTATGACAAAATCATCATGTAAATTAGTTGATAAAGAATATGTAGAAGGAGCAAAACCTGGAGACGGGTCATGTCAGTAGGAGGTAAGTAATTATCTTCTTTTTATTAGGAGGCTAAAAAATGTTATTAAATAAATACTTTAGTATATTTTGGTTAATCTTAAATATAATAACTGGAGGAATTTCCAATTTGATTTTAGGTAAATTACTTAATGTATATGAAAAAGATGCGTGGTATACAAAATGGTATTATTGGGTATTAGGTGTAATTTTCGCATTTATGCCAGCACTTATTATGCTTGCAGTATTAATCATTCAAGTAACAATTAAAATATGTCAAAAATTAGAAGTACCTGGGGAAGAGCTATATTCACTACCATATCCATGGATTTTAGGAATAGTATTCCCATTTGTTGGTTGGGCGTTTTTCCTAATCCTATTAGTTTATTTAAACCTATGGTATTTCATAAAACTATTACAAGGAAAAGGAGAAAAGTATATATAATTTTCTCCTTTTTTGAATAAAAATAAAAAAATATAATCAATATAAAATAGAAAGGGACGATAAAATGAATCAAACACCAGAATTATTGTTTAAAAATAATGTAATAGATAAATATCCAACTTCAGACTTAATACAAGAATTAAACGAGGTTATTAATATGAATTCTGACATATGTGATGAATTAATCGAATCTTTAGAAAACATGAAATTAATAAACTAAAACAAAAACTAGATAATTAGTAAAATAAAAGAGATATTTCTCTTTTTTTAGTTTGTTTATTTTGATATAATAAAAAAAGAGGTGAACTATGAGAATTTTATTAATGAATCATTTTCCATTAACTGGCTCAGGTAGTGGAGTATATACACAAAATATAGCAGACAGTCTCGTAAAAAAAGGTCACGAAGTATGTATTATTATGCCAGAAAACGAAAATGTAACTAAACAAGATAAAGTAAAAATACATCCAGTTTATTTTAATAACGGGAACAATATAGAAGGGGAACTTCCTTTTAATTTTCCATGTTTTACAACTCATCCAAGAAGTACAACTACATTTTATAACTTAACTGAAGAAGAACTTAATCAATACATTAACGCATTTCAAAAAGCATTAGAAGAAGAAATAATGACATTTAATCCTGATATTATTCATGCAGGGCACATATGGTTACTACCAGGTATAGCAGCAAATTATAATATACCATTAATTATAACTGCTCATGGAACTGACCTTATTGGTTATCAAGAAACAGATAGATATAAAAAAGTTGCAGAGCATGCTGCTGCTTCCGCAGAAAATATTATTACAATTTCAAAAGAAAATTCAGATTTAGTATCTGCGTGTTTTCCATTTGCTAAAGAAAAAACAGTATTAATACCAAACGGTTATAATTCCGATAATATATATTATGAAAATACTAATAAAGATGAGTTTTTAAAACAATTTGGAATTAATAGACATTATGATAAAGTGGTGTCTTTTGCAGGTAAGTTTACAAGTTTTAAAGGAATAGATCTTCTTTTGAAAGCAGCACAAATATACGAAGATGATGATACACTAACTGTTTTGGCAGGAGATGGAGAATTATTTGATGAAATGAATAATCTAGCTCAAACATTAAATTTAAACAATATAGTGTTTATAAAAAATCAACCACATGAAATACTTAGAAAACTTTATAGTATTGCAGATGTCTCATTAGTTACATCAAGAAGTGAAGCATTTGGACTTGTTGTAATTGAAGCAATGGCTTGTGGAACACCAGTAATAGGAACTAATTTAGGCGGAATACCAGATATAATAACCGAAGATACTGGAATGCTTTTTGAACCTGAAAACTTTGAAGAACTTGCTCATAAAGTAAAACAAATTTTAAATAAAGAAGTTGTCTTTGATCGTAGTTACATTGCCCAAAGTACAAAAAACAAATATTCACAAGATGAATTTGTTGGAGAACTTATTAACATTTATGACGAAGCATTACAAACATCAAAAACAACTGAAAAAAACATTCATAGATAAAAATAAATATGATATAATGATTGAAGGTGAGAAATAATGCAAACAAATAGAAGTGAACTTAGAAAACTATGTATGACTATTTTATATCAAATAGAAATATATAATCAAAATCATATAGATTATGAAACAGACAAAGTAATAAATGAAGTATCAGAAATCGAAAACGAATTCATCAAAGAAATAGTATATGGAGTTATCACATATAAAAAAGAAATAGATGACATAGCAAATAAATATTTAGATGGTTGGACTATTGATAGATTAGGTAATACAGATGGAGCAATTTTAAGAATGGGTATTTTTGAACTTTTATATACAAGTACTCCAGAAGTAGTTGCTATAAATGAAGCAGTTGAACTGGCAAAAATTTATAGTGATGATAAAGTAAGAAAAATGCTAAACGCATGTTTAGATAAAGTTTACCATAATAAGTAGGTGAAATCATGGATAATAAATATTTAAGTATAAGTGCTATTACAAGATATTTAAAAGCAAAATTTGATTTAGATGATAATCTTAAATCAGTTTTTTTAAAAGGTGAAATTTCCAATTTTAAAGCCCATACATCAGGTCATTTATACTTTTCATTAAAAGATGAAGGTAGTAAAATAAACGCTATAATGTTTAGTCGTAATGCCGCAAAAATAAATTTTAAACCAGTAGATGGAACCAAAGTATTAGTAAGTGGGCGAATTAGTGTTTATGAACCTACTGGGAACTATCAAATTTACGTTGACGATATGGAAGAAGATGGCGTTGGTAATTTATATGTTGCTTATGAAAAATTAAAACAAGACTTAGAAAAAGAAGGACTATTCAAACAAGAACACAAAAAAATAATCCCAAGATTTCCAAAAAAAGTAGGAGTTATAACCGCAAGTACAGGTGCTGCAGTAAGAGATATAATAACTACTATCGAAAGACGTTTTCCAATATGTGAAATAATATTATTCCCAACATTAGTTCAAGGAGAAAATGCTAAAGAAGATATCGTTAAAAATATTAAAAGAGCCGAAGATTATGATTTAGATGTATTAATAGTAGGTCGTGGTGGAGGATCAATTGAAGACCTTTGGGCTTTTAACGAAGAAATAGTTGCTAGAGCAATATACAACTGTACCATCCCAACAATAAGTGCAGTAGGGCATGAAATAGATTTTACAATTAGTGATTTTGTTTCAGATTTAAGAGCACCCACACCAACAGCAGCCGCTGAAATGGCAGTGCCAAATATTATAGACTTAGAAAAACATATAGGACAGTTAAACATAAGATTAAAAGAATCAATTATAAAAAAAGTAAAATATCAAAAACTATATTTAGATTCCATAAAAAACTCATTTGTTATTAAAAATCCAATGATAATGTATGAAAACAAAAAACAGACCATTGATTTGATGCAAAATAAAATAAAAGATTTAGTACTGAGAAAAATAGAAAAAACAGAAGAAAAATTAAATAACATAAAAAATAGTTATGTATTTACTAAACCAGAAATATTATATCAAAATGAAAAACAAACTATAAAAATCATAATAGAAAAACTAGAATTATTAAACCCATTAAACACATTAAATAGGGGATACAGTATAACATATAGTGATGGTAAAGTAATAAAAGATATAAAAGATGTAAAAGATACAGTAACAATAAAATTATATAATGGCAGTTTTAAAGCTAAAGTAATAGAAATAGGAGATGAAAAAAATGGCTAAAAAGTTCGAAGATAAAGTAAAAGAATTAGAAGAAATAATAAACTCCCTAGAATCAGGAGAAACATCATTAGATGAATCAATAAATAAATATACAGAAGCAATGAAATTAGTAAAAGAATGTGATGAAGAACTAAAAGACATAGAAGAAAAAATAAGTAAAATTGCCAAAGAAGATGGCTCACTAGAAGATTTTGACGTAAAAGACGCTTAAAATCTTTTTTTCTTTATCAAAATAGTGTAAAATATAAATAATAGAGGTGATACTATGAAAAAAGGATTTACGTTAATAGAACTATTAGGAGTCATTGCAATACTAGGCATTTTAGCCACTATTGCCATTCCCGTAATCAATTATTCAATTAGTCAAAATCAAGATAAACTTTATAACAACCAAATAAACCAAATCATAAAAGGCGCTGAAGATTACTATGCTACTCATTTAACAGAATTACCACAAAACGATGGAGAGAAAAAAATAAAAACAATTACTGAACTCCAAAATGCTGGTAATTTAGAATTAAATATTAAAAACCCAAAAACAAACAAAACATTCAAGGAAGAAACAAATGATAAAGCATCAGTAATAATAACTAAAAAAAATAATAATTATAAATATTGTTTTTCATTAGATGGAGAAAATTGTGAGGAGAGAAATAAATGAAAAAAGGATTTACATTAATAGAACTACTTGCTGTAATCGCAATCTTAGGAATAATTGCTGTTATAACAACACCAATCATCGTAAATTTCATCCAATCATCAAGACAAAAAGCATTTATCGATACAGGATATAGTATCATTTCATCAGCACGTGTATATCAGACAAAAGCAGCCGCAAGCAATAAACCATTAGAACTAAGCGTTACTTATCCAAACGGACAAAACGTAAACCTTATCCAAACTAAAGGTAATTTACCAGATTCAGGAACATTTTGTATGGATGAAAACGGAAAAACTAAATTAGCCCTTTGGAATGAACAATCAAAAGGTTGTATAAAAAAAGATTATAATGACAAGAAAATAACCATTGATAAAAGTGTAAAAGATAAGGAAAATTGTACTACTACATGTAATTTTAATGAGGCAACAGATGTATAGATTAAGTAGAGGACAACTAGTTGGATTAGTTACCATTGCCTTAATATTCGCAATTGCTGCATTTATATTTGATAAAATTATCGATTATAAATCTAATAAAGTAGATTATATAACCTATGATAAAACTATATCAAGTACGCTTCTTAAAGGTAATTATATAGAATATGTAAACTTAGGTAGTGAGTATAAAGAAGAAGGAGTAAATACAAAAAAAGACTATACAATTTCTTATTTAAAAAATGGAAACGAAGTTGTAGATATAGATACAAACACATTTGGAACATATCAAGTATCATATTACATAGAAAATGAAGAGACAATCCATAGAACAGTAATTATAGTTGATAAAAAGGCACCCCAAATTACTGTACCAAGTAAACAAACTATTACAAGTAGTGAAGTAAATAATTTTGATTTAAGAAAAGATGTAAAAGTGACAGATAATTCAGGTGAAGTAGAATTAACCTATGAAAACACATTATCTACCGTCCCAGGTGATTATATAATTACATATAAAGCAACTGATAGTTCCAATAATACTACATACAAAAAAAGATTAATTAAAGTAGTAGAATAAAAATAGACTTGTTATAAGTCTTTTTTCTTTGAATTACTTCCGATAACACTAAAATTATGTTAAAATGTTATTAGAACTTATTAACGATAAAGGAGGGATATTATGGAAAAGGCATCATTACTGCCAGCAGATACATATATAGTAAAAAACTGCACAGTTTTAGATAACGAAAACAGAAATATCCTTTTTAAACTTTATCAACCAATAATAGGTAGTGTGGCAATAAACCTATATTTATCATTATGGAGTGATTTAGATACAACACAAATCATTTCTGTAGAACACACACATCATAATTTAATGACTAATACAAGATTAAAATTAGAAGATATATTAGAAGCCAGAGAAAAATTAGAAGCAACAGGATTATTAAAAACATATGTAAAATATTCTAGTATCAATAATTATATATATGAATTATATTCCCCACTAGATCCAAAAGAATTCTTCGAAAATCCAATACTTGCATCCGCACTTGAAAATAATGTTGGAAAAAAAGAATATAAAAATATTATAAAATTTTTCTCAATTCCAAAAATAGATTTAAATGGTTATGAAGATATAAGCATGTCATTTGGTGAAACTTTCGATGTAAGTCTTTCAGGATTTACAAGCGATAATATTTCCAATATTAGAAAAGTAAATCAAGTAGATATCATCATTAGCGAAAAAGTAAACATAAATGATATTCTAGAACACATACCAGAAGAATATCTAAATAAAAAATCAGTAACTAAAGAAATAAAGTCATTAATTTCTAAATTAGCGTTCATATATAATTTAGAAGAAGTTGAATTGGCCGAACTAATAAGAAATTCAATAAACGAAAAACATATTATCGATAAAGATATGCTTAGAAAAAATTGTCAAAATTATTATACCTTTGAACATAAAGGTGCAATGCCATCATTAGTATATAAAAAACAACCAGAATATTTAAGAAACCAAGTAAGTGATGGAACTAAACGTTCAAAAATGATTTATACATATGAAACAACCACACCATATGACTTTTTAGAAGGTAGAAATAAAGGAGTAAAACCAACAAAAAATGAACTTGCTCTTTTAGAAACATTATTAATTGACTATGAATTAACTCCAGGTGTTGTTAATGTATTAATCGATTATGTATTAAAAATAAACGACAAAAAATTAACCAAAAACTTTATTTTGGCTATCGCATCTCAATGGAAACGTAGTAATATAAAAACTGTAGAAGAAGCAATGAATATTTGCAAAAAAGAAAACAAAACAAAAACAGTAACTAAACCAAAAACAATCAAAAAAGAAATAAAACCAGAATGGTATGGAGCAGTATTAGAAGAAGATACAGCCAGTGAAGAAGAAATAAAAAAATTAGAAGCAATGCTAGAAAAAAGGTGATAAAATGAAAAACATGACCACTTTACTAGAACCTAGAAATAAAAACTTAAAAGCCGCTTTAGAAGAATCATATGACGAAGCCTTAAAAAGTGAAGATTTCAAACAAATAGTAACAAAATTAAAAATGAAAAGAGAAGAACTTATAAATTATACTTCAACATTAGAAGAATGCGCGAGTGAATATAGTCATTGCAAAAACTGTCCAGGAATTGACGCCTGTAAAAACAAAATAAACGGTTATGCATACTTACCAAGGATAGTTGAAGGTAACTTAGAATTTTCATATAGACCATGTAAATATAAAAATAAACTTGATAAAAAAAATAAACACTTAGAAAACACATACGTATATAGTGTTCCTAAAGAAATAAAAGAAGCCAGTTTTAATAAAATTTATAAAACTGATAAAAATAGATATAAAACAATTATATGGTTAACAGAATTTATGGATAAATATAAAGAAAACAAAGAACAAAAAGGATTATATTTATGCGGTAACTTTGGAAGTGGAAAAACATATCTAATTGCCTCTATGTTCAATGAACTCGCTAAAGAAGGAATTAAAAGCGCTATAATATTTTGGCCAGAATTCTTAAGAGATTTAAAATCATCATTCAACTCAGAATATAAAAATGAATTTAATGATAAATATAATAAAATAAAAAAAGTACCATTATTACTTATAGATGATATAGGTGCTGAAACAATCACCCCATGGAGTAGAGATGAAATATTATGTCCAATACTCCAATATAGAATGGAAGAAAAATTGCCAACTTTCTTTACGTCAAATTTAAACTTAGAAGCAATAGAAAATCATTTAGCCGTAACAAATAAAGGTGACGAAATAATAAAAGCAGGTAGAATTGTATCTAGAATTAAACAATTAACTGAGTATCAAGAAATGATTAGTAAAAACTTAAGAAAATAATTGACAAAATATAAAAACATGATAAAATAAATATATAATTTAAAAACAGAGAAAAGGACACGGTTATTAAAAAGTGTTTCAAAGCGAGTTTGGGTAGGTGTAAGCCAAACAAATAACTTTAATAACTACTACCTTGGAGTTGACACTGAAAAGTGCTTCCGGTTAAAACCGTTATCAAAATCAAGTAAAAGGTAGGATGGTACCGTGCATTGCACTCCTCACATATTGTGGGGAGTTTTTCTGTTTTTTTCAGGGGAGAGAAGTTATGAATAAAAAAGTAATCAAGAAACAAAACCATATTACAATGGAATTATTTTTAAGAAACTATTGCGGGGTGCAAAATGAAGCATTAGTTAGTCAACTTTCAGAACTATCACATAGAGACTTAAAAGAAGTTTGCAGACAGGTTTATGGAATAGATTTACTATCAGTTTCATTTGAATCAATTAGCAAAGAAGATTTAAATTGTGGTAATATTTTACTAGTTTATGATGCTTATCATGCATCAGCACCTTACATCAATCCATTAAAGAAAAAGGAACAAGAAATTGTAAATAAACCGGTATCTAGAATAATACAAGATAACACATTAGATTCAGACGAAATAATTGATATAATAGAAGAAAACATGACTATACCAGATGTTGATATTTCAACAATTGGTTCATTTACACTAACTAAAAAGAAAGGAAGATAAAAATGATAAATGTAAAAGAACATGAACAATTAAGCATATTAAACCATAGTGCTGCACATTTACTTGCCCACGCTGTAAAACACTTATATCCAAACGCTAAATTTTGGGTAGGTCCAGTAATCGAAGAAGGATTTTATTATGATATTGATCTAGGTGATGAAGTAATAAATGAAGATGATTTAGAACAAATTACCAAAGAAATGAAAAAAATAGTAAAATCAGATAAATTAATCAAAAGAATAGAACTTTCAAAAGAAGAAGCACTAGAAATCTTTAAAGATGATCCATATAAAATAGATTTAATCGAAAACATGCCAGCAGAAGAAATCATAAGTGCTTATAAACAAGATGATTTTATAGACCTTTGTAAAGGACCACATGTAAGCACCACAAAAAAACTAAAACACTTTAAATTATTAAAAGTTTCAGGTGCTTATTATAAAGGTGATTCCAAAAATAAAGTATTACAAAGAATTTATGGAATCTGTTTTGAAAATGAAGAAGATTTAGAAAAACATTTAGAAGCCTTAGAGGACGCTAAAAATAGAGACCATAGAAAATTAGGTAAAGAATTAGAACTATTTACTTCACACGAATTAGTTGGGCCAGGGCTTCAAATGTGGCTTCCCAATGGAGCAACAGTCAGAACAGAACTTGAAAATTATATTAGAACAAAAGAAACAAAAGAAGGTTATGATCACGTATATACTCCAAGTTTAGGTAGCGTTGACTTATATAAAACATCAGGACACTGGGATCATTATAAAGATGACATGTTTCCAGTAATGAAAATGGATAATGAAGAATTAGTTTTAAGACCAATGAATTGTCCTCACCATATGTTAATATATAAAAACAGCCTTCATTCATATAGAGACTTACCAATTAGAATAGGTGAACTTGCTCCAGACTTTAGATATGAAGCATCAGGTGCAGTATGTGGACTTGAAAGAGTAAGACAAATGTGTCAAAATGACGCCCACCTTTTTGTAAGACCAGACCAAATAAAAGAAGAAGTTGCAAAAGTAGTAAACCTAATTTTATCAGTATATGAAGATTTCAATATAACAAATTACTCATTTAGATTATCTCTAAGAGATAAAGAAGACAAAGAAAAATATTTTGACGATGATGAAATGTGGGATAAAGCCGAAAGCGAACTTAGAAAAGTATTAACAGATCTTAACTTAAACTTCTATGAGGCTAAAGGTGAAGCAGCCTTCTATGGTCCTAAATTAGATGTTCAAATTAAATCAGCAATAGGACATGACGTAACCCTTTCAACTTGTCAGTTAGATTTCTTACTTCCAGAAAGATTTGATTTAACATATACAAACGAAAAAGGTGAAAAAGTAAGACCAGTCGTAATCCATAGAGCAATCCTAGGAACATTTGATAGATTTATGGCTTATCTAATCGAAGAAACAAAAGGAGCATTTCCACTTTGGCTTGCTCCAACAGGCGTAAATGTAATACCAGTTAACAATGGATATCATTTAGAATACGCTAAAGAAATATACGAATTCTTAAAAGAAAATGATATTAGAACAAAACTAGATGCAAGAGATGAAAAATTAGGATATAAAATAAGAGAAAGCGTTACTAAAAAAATACCATTCACTCTTATTTTAGGACAAAACGAAGTAGATAACCAAACTGTAAGTTATAGAAAATATGGAACCGAAGAAACTGTAACAGTTTCAAAAGAAGATTTCTTAAAAATATTGAAAGAAAACATTAAGAGCAAAAAATAGATTGCTCTTTTTTGTATATAAAACCGGCCAAAGTATTGACAAAGTAGGAGGGGGGGGGGGGTATAATGGTAGAAAGATAAAATATAGACAACATGCATTGTTGCTATATGAATACAAATAAGATATAATATAGTAG
Organism: Bacilli bacterium; assembly: GCA_022801735.1. Taxonomy (GTDB): domain Bacteria; phylum Bacillota_I; class Bacilli_A; order RF39; family UBA660; genus Coprosoma. The sequence continues at coordinate 11,823 of JAAWSW010000035.1, forward strand.
ACAATAAATGACAAAAAAAGATATAAGAAGGACTATATAATAAACATAAGGTGGTACTAATGAGAAGAAATAGAAAAAGAAAAAAACAAAGAAAAATAATAATAGCATCAGTGATCAGTTTACTATTTGTAATGACAGTAGGATATGCAGCCTTTCAAACAAACCTAAACATAACAGCCAAAGGAAATATAACTAGCAAAGGAATAACTCCTCAAGAATTAAAAAATACTTTCACAACCCAAGGAGAAGGATTGTATAAAGATACAACAGAAGATGGAAGATATATTTATAAAGGAAAAAATCCAAATAACTATATCACTTTTAATGGTGAAGAATGGAGAATCATCGCCATAGAAAAAGATAATACAGTAAAAATAATAAGAACAGAAGGTGTTGGAGGTACCGCATTTGACCCTGGATATGTAACCAACATCCCTGGAATTACAATCGCAAACTCAGTAGAAGGAACAAGATACTCAAATTCTAGTACAGATTATTGCCATTATTCAGATGCAAATATCCCTGAGCAATATAATGGATGTAATGTATGGGGAAGTAAAAGTACAATGCTAAATCAAGCAGGAGTGAATATAACAAGCATGCCAAAAGAAGTTGGTAGTTCACAAACTTATACATTACCAGAAAAAGAAGCATACATAAATACATACTTAAATGGTGAGTTTTACAATAATTTAAATGAAAAATCTCAAAAATTAGTCGAGACTCATTTATGGAATGTTGGAATAATAAAAAATCAAGATGGCCAAACATTGGAAACTGATTTATCGCAAGAAAAAGCATATAAGTGGAGAGGCAAAGTGGCCTTATTAAATACTACCGATTATGTAAAAAGTAATACAAATACAGAAATGTGTGGCTCAATAAATTTAAATTACGATACAGGAAGTTATGAAACCTGTAAAACAACTAACTGGCTATCTTATGAGTCTTATAACTGGACTATGTCAGCATATTCACAGCCAAACAGAAGTAGATATGTATGGACTGTTTATCACGCTGGACATTTTATGGGGAATAGTGCTCAAACAACATACGGTTTTCATCCAGCCCTTTATTTATCATCAAATATTCACTTAAAAGGTGATGGGACCAGTGATTCACCATTTATAATAAATGAAGAAAGATAAAACTATATATAAATAAAGAACAAATATAGCAAAAAAGGGTTTAATAATTACCTTTTTTTTGTTATAATTGACAGAGAAATAACTTTAAGGAGGAGTAATATGAGAGAATTTACAGAACAAGAACAAGTTAGCCAAATGGAGGCAATACG
>JAAWSW010000001.1 GCA_022801735.1 Bacilli bacterium
GGTATATCCCTTCTCTTATCAGAAAATAAATTTTTAATAATTTGACGCTTATTCTTTAAAATAAACTTTCCCATAATATCTAAAAGTTCCATAGAATTACGATAAGTTTTCTCTAATTTAAAAATTGTAGACTGTGGAAAATAATTGTCAAATTCAAAAAACACCTTCAGATTAGATCCAGTAAAACGATATATACTTTGAAAATCATCACCAACCGCCAACAATTTAGAACCAGTTTTTACCTTAATAAGCCTAATGAGTTCACACTTAACCAAAGAAATATCCTGATATTCATCAATAATAATATATTTATAATTCCTAATCCCAAATTTTTCCACAATATTTATAGATTCATTAATCATATCATGAAAATCAATACTTCCATCCTTCATAAGATAATCCATATATCTAACATATATTTCTTTAGCCATTAATAATAAAGTTCTATTTCTTTTCTTTAAAAAATCATCACTTTCCAAACTATTAAGACTTAAAAACAAATCAAACTTATCCACATTAAAATTATTTCCCTTAAATAAATTAATAAAAGTTAAAAAAAGCATTTTCAAATTTTCCACAGGCTTAGTTTCTAACGCTAACGAATGATGTAAAAAAGAAAAATCACCATCACCAAAATCATAAAAATTATAATAAGGTAAAATATCTAAAATATCATTTTCTGATATAACCTCTTCAATAATATTACATAAAATTTCATCTTTAACTATAGACCTAAATTGCCCATTAGATTTTAAAATTTCCATACCAAGTTTATGAAAAGTATAAACTTTCATATCAATTCCATTATTAACTAACTTTCTTCTTAAACTATCACATGCCTTATTAGTAAAAGATATACAAAGAATATCATTAGGATCAACACCACTTTTAACCAAATATAAAATACGGCCCAAAATAGTTAAACTTTTTCCACTCCCTGCACCAGCAATAACTAAAGTACTATCCTCTTCAGATAAAACAATCTTTCTTTGCTGATCATCCAAAACATGACCATTAATATTATTAAGTAAATCTTTGTATTGACATTCCTTTTCAAAAAGATAATCTCTATTCAAACTTTCTATTTTTCTTTTTAACCATTTATTAGAAACAAAGTATCTATAAAAAATATTTTTATCTTTTAGTTCTCTTATTTTATCAGACATATCTAATTTTGAAACATACAAAAAAACCACCTCTAAAGTATATATACCCTAAAAGTAGTCCAAATTCCTGCATAAAACTCAAAATTTCTTAAAATAATTATAAACTAACTGTAACTTTACTTAAATTCATAAATATATAAATTGCTGTAGTAATAGCACCACCAGCAAAACCAACTAATAAAGCCATTATTAAAGTATTAATAAACCCACCATTAAACTTATTATTATCTCCTAAAATAGAATGACCATTATTTAAAGATAAAGTTTTTCCTTCACTTTTGACCTGTGAATTAGAATTACTTTCACCTAAACCTTGAGACACGGTAGATGTTTGCGCAATAGCCTGTAATCTTGCCTGTTCTTGTAATTGAGCAATATTTTGCTTAATTTCTCTTGCCTTTTTTAAATTAGCCTGAATCTGTTCTAATTTACTACCATTCATACAAACACCTCCCATTACTATATCCATTATAACAAATTATCATAATTAGTATTAAACAAATGAAGTAAGTTTACACATTAATTAAAAAAATTTACATAAAAAAAGGGACAATCCCCTTATTTTATATATTTAGATACCTCTTCAAAATCACTTAAATGAATTTTTTCAGTACCAATAATTTGATAATCTTCATGACCTTTTCCTAACACAAGTAAAATATCTTTAGACTCCAATAAACTAATAGCCTTTTTAATCGCATCCTTACGATCTAAAACAATTTCATAATTAGTTTTCTTAAGACCATTTGTAATGTCACTTAAAATAACCTCAGGATCCTCAGTTCGTGGATTATCACTAGTAAATATAACATAATCACTATTTTTACTAGCAATTTCCCCCATTATAGGTCTTTTAGTTTTATCACGATCTCCACCACAACCAATTAAAGTAAATATACGTCCCTCACAATACTCTTTAACACTATTGATAATATTTAATACAGCATCAGGCGTATGAGCATAATCAATTATTGCAGTATATTTATCATTACTTATAATTTGATATCGTCCAGATGGTGCCTTCAAATTACGAGTTTCAGAGACAACATCATCCATTTCCATTCCAAACATATCGCAAATAATATAAGAATACATATAATTATAGATATTATAAGTTCCTGGAATAGGTAACATTACTTCCCTAACTTCACCATCATGAGTAACCTTAAAAGTACTATAATTGTTGAACAATTTTACATTACTCACTTTATAATCATGCTTTCCATTAATTCCAAATAAAATATTTTTATTACCCTCTAAAACAAAATCATTAGAATACTTATCATCCATATTAATAATTGCATACCCAGATCTTTTCATACTTTGAAATAAATTAATTTTCGCCTTCTTATACTCTTCCATAGTTTTATGATAATCTAAATGATCTTGAGTCAAATTAGTAAAACCAGCAAAATCAAATTTTATTCCATCTAAACGCCTATTAACAAGCGCATGACTAGAAACTTCCATAGCCACAAACACACAATCGTCATTAGCCGCCTCTACAAGCATATCGTACTGCTCATACAAATCTGGTGTCGTATTAGCAAGTTCCCTATGTTTTTCCGGCAAATAAAAGCCAATCGTTCCAATATATGCACTCTTCATCCCAAGTAAATTTAATAACTGATATAATAAATAACAACTGGTAGTTTTCCCATTAGTTCCAGTTATACCAATCAATTTAAGTTTACTAATTTTATCAGCATATAACTCTTTCAAATAATTAGATAAATACTTCTTAGTATCTGGGACAATTATAGTTTTAACACTATAATCACCACGTTCAGCAATTATACAAGCAGCTCCTCTGTCAATGGCATCCTCGATATAATCATGACCATCACGTACAGCAGACTTAATAGCAATAAAAGTATCTCCAGTTTCAATACTTCTAGAATTAACCTTAAGCATTATTAATCACTCCTTATTAAATTATATGTTAATGTTTTTTACTAGATACTAAAGTTACTAACTTACCTAATATTAAAATAACAATTGAACTCAAATAAGATAAACCTATCACAATAGCATAACAAATCCAAATACTCTCAGATAAATATTGATTACATAAACCAAATACTAAAAACAATAAAACATATAAAATCATTATAAATATAATAGTTTTAATTGAATCACTATTAAAGTTAACCTTTTTAAAATCCCTAAGTTCTGCTAAAAAGAGTAAAGTATAAAATCCCACCATACAAATACCAACTATTTTAGCATCAGCAAATAATGCCATAATAATTATAACAAATCCTAAAATTTCTGGTGTCACAAAAGTTTCTCTAGGATTTTTAGTAATATAATCACCAAATAATTTCATATCAAAATTATTATCTTGTAAAATTTTAAGTTGTCTTTGATATTTTAAAATTAAATAACACAAATATGTTGATAAAGAAATAAAGAAAAATATCATTTAGAACCTCCAAAATAAATATCATACCATAATAAGAATGTATAAATAGTCCATACTTTACGACTATTATCAGCCTTACCTGCTCTATGATTATCTAATAATTTAATAATCTTATCAGTTTTGAAAAATTGTGATGCATTTTCAAACTTAGTTTTTATTTCAGTATAAACATCATCATCTTTCATCCATACTCTTATAGGAACTGGAAAACCTAATTTTTTCTTATCAGAAACCTTAGATTCTAACTTTTCATGAGCAATATCCCTAAATAATTTTTTAGTTTTAAACTTATCTACCTTATACTCTGTTGGTATACCTCTAGCATAATCAATAAGTGGTCTATCTAAAAATGGAACACGAACCTCTAAAGAATTAGCCATACTCATTTTATCAGCCTTAAGTAAAATATCACCAATTAACCAAAAATTAAAATCAATATATTGCATCTTAGTAACATTATCATAATCCTTAGCAGTTTCATAATAAGTGGCAGTTAAATCTTGAAAACCTTTAGTTTGTCTCTTATTTGCTAAAATCTTACTTACTTCTTTATTATTAAAAATAAATGCATTTCCAACAAATCTATCTTCTAATTTTTTACCACGTCTTACTAAAAAATTAAGTCCTCTATGACTAGGCAATAATCCAGCAATACCACCAATTACTTTCCTAATTGGATATGGTACTTTATAATACCAAGGCCAAACAAATGATTCTTGATAAATATTATATCCACCAAATATCTCATCAGCCCCCTCACCAGATAAAGATACTTTAACATTTTCACTAGCAATCTTAGTAACGAAATATAAGGCAATTGCTGAAGGATCTGCTAAAGGTTCATCCATATAATACATAATATTAGATAAATTTTTAAAATACTCTTCTTTAGTAATAACTTTACTTATATTTTGTGTATCAATCTTACTAGATAAATCCTTAGCATAACTAATTTCACTATACTTTTCATCATTGAATCCAACAGTAAAAGTTTTATCAACATCACTACTAGCCGCTATAAATGATGAATCAACACCACTAGATAAGAAAGAACCAACTTCAACATCACTAACCTTATGGGCTTTAACTGAATCTTCTAATCTCTCTTTAACGCCCTCACGCCATTCATCATAACTCTTACTATTATCTACTTCAAATTCAAGTTCATAATACTTTTTTATTTCTAATTCCCCGTCTTTATATTTTAAATAATGACCAGGCATTAATTTAAAAACATTTTTAAAGAAAGTTTCACTTCCTACACTATATTGGAAAGTTAAATAATATTCTAACATTTTTTCATTTAATTCTTTCTTAAAATCAGGATGAATTAAAAAACTTTTAATTTCTGATCCAAAAAAGAAAGTATCATCCATAGTAGCATAATAAAATGGTTTAATTCCATAAAAATCCCTAGCAGCAAAAACTTCATGTGTATTAATATCGTAAATAACAAACGCAAACATACCACGTAATTTATCTAAAATCCCCTCAGCATATTCTTCATACCCATGAATTAAAACTTCAGTATCAGCATTAGTACTAAAAACATGACCTTTTTCTTCCAAATCTTTTCTAAGTTCAGCAAAATTATATATTTCTCCATTAAAAGTAATAACTTTAGTTTTATCCTCATTATAAATAGGCTGTGACCCATTATTTAAATCTATAATAGATAAACGACGAAATCCCATTGCAATAGTATCATCAGTATAATAACCTTCAGAATCAGGCCCACGATGAGCAATTAAATCTGCCATTTTCTTAATATTATCTTTTTTATCTTTTTCTTTATTTACATAGCCAACGAATCCACACATAATCGCTGCCTCCTTTAACTTCTATATACATATAATTTTACCACATATAGAAAACTTATACAAGAAAAGCCATGGATAAAAAAGAAAGTAAAACAGAAAAAAACTATGTCTCAACATAGTTTTAAAATATTAATAAATTAGCCATTAACATAACATGAAGAACCCCAAGAAGCAGTACTAACATAAGTATTACAAACCCTTGCATTAATATCCACGGTTATAACACTTTTATCAGCATAAACTGCACCAAATGAATCGCTACAAAGAATTCTAGAAGTATTAATGTCACATGCAGAAGATCCAAAAATATCTAATAATGTTGTTTTATTATTTTCATATTCACTTGGTTTTAAACAATATAAATTATTATTCTTTATAAAACATGCCTCTGATGATGCAACATTCCCATCAACTATTACATGCTTTATAAAGTGATTTTTATCTAATGTTTTGTAATCTGCTGTTACACCTTCTATAGTTTTTACTGAATCTCCTGGTTTAACTGATTTAGTACTCCAACTATATACCTCACCATTATCAGGGATTTCTAATGAGCCTCCATTTAATGTTCCTTCTTGAACATAATCAAGTTGAACATTAAACTCTGATTTTAAATTATTTGGTTGTGTTGTTACACTATTTAAGTATTCTACTTTTACTGTTAATGTTGCACTTCCCCCTGCACTTAGTGTTTCTCCTTCTGTTAATCCTGTTGCAGTAAATTTGATTGCTTCATTATCTGGATCACTTAATGTTATCTTTTCTAATACCGCATTTAAACTTCCACCATTGGTTACTGTTATATGATACTCTATAGAATCTCCTGGACTTACTAAATTTGTATTAAATTTAGCAGTTAATGTCCCTACTCCTGTTGGGTCAGAGGCATTACTTGCTCCTCCTACTATATTTTTTGTATCTATTTTTGTTATTAATATTTGCCAGTTACTACTTACTCTTGTTGTTCCTGTTATATTTAGTATGCTTTGAAATGCTGCATATCCTACTACCATTAGTAGTACTACTGCACACAAGCTTGCTATGATTATATTGTTCTTTTTCTTTTGGCTCATTCTTTCTTCCTCCTATTATAGTTTCATTATATCTTAAAATAATATATAAAGCAATAAAAAAGACCATAAGGTCTAAAATCTATTAATTACTATTGTCTTAGTAAATAAATCTTTAAACGTTTGTTTTCTAGGTGTTACAAAAGCAAGTAATGTTCCAAATGGTAAAATAAGTATTTCTATAAATAAAGAAATAAATCTAAAGAATGATCTAAATAATCCTATTTTATTACCATCTAAATCAGTCACTTTTATCTTCATAAGTGATTTACCAAAACTAGATCCATGCGATTCAGTATAAGGAAAATAAAGTAACATAATAACTACCATAATAATTGGTAAAACATTTAGAATTGTACTTCTTGCTTCAATATGAAGCCCTGCTACATAATCTTGTAAATATCCAAATAACAAATAAATAACATACAAGAATAATATATCAATAACAAATGCCAAAAATCTTTTAAACAAATGAGAATAACCCATTCCTGCATATTTTTCATTGGTTAACTTATTAACCACAAAAGTATTAGAAGCCATATCACTTAAAGATTGTTTTTTCTTAGTAAAAATAATAATTAAAAGTCCAATCCCGCAAGTTAAAACATTTAAAATCCTAAAAATATTTCTTTTAAAAGATAAACCTAATGTCAAAGGGCTATCTAAATCATCAACAACTTCAATTCCTAAAAATTTCTCACCCAAAGTAGCCATTGATTTAGAATATTGCATAAATACACAATAAAAGAAATATATAATCGGCATAACTAAATAAGGAATAAATGATTTAATAATATAACTAAATTCAACACTTTCAAAAGAAAAATCATTTATTATTGGCTTCATAAAAAAGTATAAATAAACAAACTCAATAACAGTAAATATAATTAAAAATAACAGATAATCAATTCCATTAGCCGCCATTCGTTTTATAAATCCAGCATACTTAGGACTCTTAAAATTCATTTCAGCATCATAATTTCTAAACATCTTATTTAAATCAGTAAAATCATAATTACAATAAGGACATTTTGATGAACTAGCATCAATCATTCGTCCACAACTAGGACAACCTCTTTCCATATTACCTTCTCCCTCTATAATAAAATTATAACATACAAAATAATAAAAAGAAAAGTCTGAAAACAGACTTAAGCATTCTTTATTTTAGTCATATAACTATTAATTTTTACATGCCAATTAGGATTGGCAGCATACTTTTTATTCATTAATTCTGGCGTATTTAGTCCATAATTATAATATTTTTCTTTTAAGTTAACAATAAAAGCCTTTATACCTTCTTCTAAAGAATTAAAACGAATTAATCCGCCTTTAGACATCATTCCACCGACATTATTTTTATTTTTAACAGCCGCACTACAACTATGATTACATCCAGTTTCATGAAGTACAATCGCTACCGCCAAATAAGGATCAATCCCATATTCTACAGAATATTTAGCAAATATATTACCAGTACCACTTAAATTAGACTTCAAATTTTTATTTAATTTATAAGTTAATTGCTCCATACTTAAATTATCATAAACAATAGCAGGTTGATTAGTTACAGTCTTAGAAGCCACAACTGGTTTTGGATTAGGTTTAGGTTCTTCTTTTTTCTCCTCAACACTAGGTGTTGCTACTGCTACATCAATATTAGTAGCATCTTCTAAATTATTAGTTTCTTTAACCATTTCACTTGTTCCTGCAAGTTCACTACTATTTTCAGTTTCGTATTTTTGAACAGAATTTTTATTAATAGGTAAATTACAGCACAATACTGACACCGTAATTCCAAAGGCTAAAATAACATATACTAAGTGAGTTATTTTCATTCTCATCTCTCCTACGCTATATATCATTTTATCATAGTAAAAGTAATCAGTCAAATTTTTATACTCTTTATATCATAAGAAAAAAGCCTATGCGGCTTTTATTTCGTTTATGTAAGCATTAACCTGTGATGCCCAAGTTCCACTTGCAGCATACTTTGGTCCCATCGCTTCAGCAGTAGTTAAACCTACAGAAATATAGTTCTTATACAAATTATTCATATAAGCCCTAATCCCTTCCTCTAATGACGGAAAACTAGCATATGCACCACCATTACAACTAGTAGAGCCTTTCATTCCTCCAACATTATTGCAAGTTTTTAATAAACTACTACAATTCCATTTACACCCTGTCTCATGAAGTACAATCGCTACTGCTAAATAAGGGTTAATTCCAAGATCTATTGCCATTGAAGCAAAAGCATACCCTTGACCTGAAAGAGTAGAATTTAAAGATCTGTTAAGTTTATCAGATAATTCTTGTAAAGTCATTCCTTCAAATACAACCTCTTTTAATTTAGCCTCCATAGCCTCTTTTTCAATTTGTTCTTGTGATACTCCCTCAGTTGCTACTACAGGGGTTACCACAGTAGTTTCTTCTTTCATATCCAAAACTTTTTTATCATAAAGTACTGATACGACAGGTTTTATATCCATTTTACTATCCATAAGGACAGTGTTATTTTCACTTACATACTCTTTTCCACTTAAAGCAAGTATTGCCTCACCATATACGGCTACGGCTAAACTTAATGTAGTTATGGCCACTAATAGGGCCTTAACCGATTTATATTTAATCATATTCACCCTCTCCTGCTTAACTAGAAAACAGGCTCTATTTTAGCACACTACCATAATCATGTCAAATTGAGACAAAATTAGACATCGGCCTGTGCTCACTATATTATATGTCCAAAATATAAAAAATTATACCACTTCGGCCCAAAAGAAAAAACAACCGAAGTTGTTTTATTGTAATTCCGCAATATATATAGTTTGTGTAGTATCATCATCTTTAGTACATGTAATAAGTGTCAAAGTAGTTTTAAATTTATTACGATAAATCATAACATCACCATCTTTTGTGTCAGTATAAATGTTCACAATTTTATAAACATAAGTTTTACCTTTAAACTTAACAGTAGCCAAATCACCTTTATTTAACTTATATAAATGTTTGAAATATCCAAGATAACTACTTCCTGAATGAGCAACCAAAATAGTATTTCCATTCTTTTGATCGGGATAATTAGAAGGATTTAATAAAGTAACACTCTTACCAACATGGTTATTAGGATTTCCCTTATCATAGAACCCTTGTTCAAGATTAATTTTATCAATTTTTAAAACTCCTAAATACTTACCATCACCAGTCTCAACATTAGTTCCAATATCTGCTACTGCAATATTTTGTGGTGTATTATCCACCGTTTCACCTGCTGATTCACTATATAAAGAAATATTTACCTTTTCATATGCCTTTTCCTTTTTACCAGTAAAATAATCATAAGTAAGTAAAGTAATACCAACTCCAAGTAATATAAAACCAATAATAACTATTGTTCTATTACTAAGTTTATCCATAGTCGCACCCCATTTTTCTCTAACCAAATTATAACAAAAAAAACATCATCTATCAAATATTATTATTCTTTTATTTAATAATTACTTTTTAGCACTCGCACTTGACAAGTGCTAAAAAGGGTGTATAATTAATTCTGTAAGGAGTATAATAACAAAGGAGGTAATAATATGAATATGCAAAATGAATACGCAGAAAATTTACAAAACCCCTTAGAAAAATACGGTAGAGATATTACTGAAAGCGTAAAAAACGGCAAAATAGACCCAGTTATTGGTAGAGATGATGAAATCAGAAGTATTACCCGTATTTTATCAAGAAAAACCAAAAACAACCCTGTTTTAATAGGAGAACCTGGTGTTGGTAAAACAGCAATCGTAGAAGGTTTAGCCCACCGTATTATCAAAGGCGATGTTCCAAATAGTCTACTTAACAAAAAAGTTTGGGAACTAGATATGGGAGCCCTTATCGCAGGCGCTAAATATCGAGGAGAATTCGAAGATAGATTAAAAGCAGTATTAAAAGAAGTAAAAGATTCCGATGGTGAAATCATTATGTTCATCGATGAAATCCATATGATAGTAGGTGCTGGAGCCCTAGAAGGTGCTATGGATGCTGGAAACATGCTAAAACCAATGCTTGCTAGAGGAGAAATTCACTGTATAGGAGCAACAACCCTAAATGAATACCGCAAATATATTGAAAAAGATGGAGCCCTTGAAAGACGTTTCCAAAAAGTACAAGTTAAAGAGCCAACCATAACAGATACCATTACAATACTACGTGGACTAAAATCAAGATTTGAAGTATATCATGGAGTCAACATCAAAGATAACGCTCTAATAGCCGCTGCAAGTCTATCAGATAGATATATTACTGACAGATTCTTACCAGATAAAGCCATAGATTTAGTTGATGAAGCATGTGCAACTATAAAAGTTCAAATGGAATCTGTTCCAACTGAATTAGACACTTTAACTAGAAAAATCATGCAACTAGAAGTCGAAAAAGAGGCCATAAAAAAAGAAAATGATGAAATATCTAAAAATAGAAATATCGAAATAGATAAAAAATTAACTGAACTTAAAGAAAAAGAAAAAGTCTTAAGAAACAACTGGCAGCAAGAAAAAGAAATAAATAATAAAATTAAAAACAAAAAAGAAGAAATAGAAAACGCTAATCATAAATTAGAAAGAGCAGAATCTAATTATGATTTAGAAACTGCGGCTAGACTAAGACATGGTGTAATTCCAGAGTTACAAAAAGAATTAGAAAACTTAAGAAAAGAAGATAAATCTGCCATTTTAAGTGATACAGTTACTGATGAATCAATCGCCAGTATTGTCGCAAAATGGACACATATTCCAGTAAGTAAACTAGTTGGTGGTGAAAAAGAAAAACTCATAAACTTAGATAAAAATCTAAAAAAACGTGTTAAAGGACAAGACAATTCAATTACACTAGTAAGTGAGGCAATTATAAGAGCACGTGCTGGCATTAAAGACCCAAATAGACCAATAGGTTCATTTATATTTTTAGGTCCAACTGGAGTTGGAAAAACCGAAATAGCCAAAAGTTTAGCCTTTGAATTATTTGACGATGAACGCCATATGATTCGTATTGATATGAGTGAATATATGGAAAGTCACTCAGTCGCTAGATTAATTGGTTCTCCTCCAGGATATGTTGGATATGATGATGGTGGACAACTAACTGAAGCAGTAAGAAGAAATCCATATAGTATCATATTATTTGACGAAATAGAAAAAGCACATAAAGATGTCTTTAACATATTACTTCAAATATTAGATGACGGAAGAATCACCGATTCACAAGGGAGAACAGTTGACTTCAAAAACACAATTATTATCATGACATCTAACTTAGGAAGTGAATACATACTAGAAAATAATGAAAATAGTAATGAATTAGTTATGAACGAACTACATCATACATTTAAACCAGAATTCTTAAATCGTATAGATGAAATCATTATATTTAATGCACTATCTAAAGAAGTTGTATATGAAATTTTAGAAAAAATAATAAAAGAAGTTGAAACTAGATTAGATGATAAAAAAATTAAATTATCATTAACTGATAAAGCCAAAGAATATATTATAGAAAACTCTTACGATGAAAAATATGGAGCAAGACCAATAAAAAGATTTGTAAGTAGAAATATAGAAACATTACTAGCAAACGCAATTATTAGTGATAAAATTAAATTTAATTCTACTATAACAATAGACCATAAAAACGGAGAGTTCACACTAGAAAATTAATAAAAAGACAAACAAAATACTGTTTGTCTTTTTCTATTTCAATTTACACTCAAAAATCAAAGGCCATCTTTTACCAGTTATATAAATTTTATCATCATTATATGCAATACCATTTAAAACATCTGTATTTTCATCTTTTAGATTTTCATCCAAAATACCTGTAAAATCTATTTTTTTAACAACATTACCATTTTCAGGATTAATAACCACAATAAAATTTGTTTGCCATATATTCGCCCATATATAACCATCAATATATTCAAGTTCATTCAACATTTCTACCTTATTGCCATTAAAAGTAACATTAATCTCTTTAATAACATCTAAACCTTCATTCATAAAATATAATTTTGAAGATCCATCACTAGCAATTAAATATTTACCATCAGTAGTTAACCCAAAGCCTTCTTTATCATAATTTAATGTTTCTAACACCAACATTTCATCAGGATCCATAATAAGAACCTTTCCCTCTTTCCATGTCAAAACATATAATTTATTTTTAAAAACCACTGACCCTTCACCAAATAACTCACTATCTAAAGAATAACTTTCACTAGGTTTTCCTGTTAACAAATCAATATCCTTATAAATCTTTGACCATCCATATTTTCCTGTTGATTCATATAACATACCATTATCAAAAAATAATCATTGCGTAAATGAAGAAGTATTATGTGGATACGTATTTATAACACTTAAATAATCATTATAATCAGTAATTTTGATATCGTGATTTTCTGCATTACTACATCCCGTTAACATTACCACTAAAATCAATAAAAACTTCTTCATTCTACCACATCCATAAAATATAATATTACATATATTATATTACAAATTTAACAGCAAAAACATATGTAACACATTATTTTTTATCAATTTTTTCGTATAAATCTAACATTTTACTTTGATTTTCCAAAAGAAGTTCAAGTTTTCTATGTAAATCTTCCAAAATAAGTTCACTTTTCAAATCCACAATATAATCATTTTGATTACGCATACTATCTTTTTTAGCCTCTCTATTTTGACTCATCATAATAATAGGTGCCTGAATAGCAGAAATACAAGATAGTACTAAATTAAGTAAAATAAATGGATAAGGGTCTACTTTCTCTGTTAAAACAAAAGCATTTAAAATTATCCACAGTATTAAAAATAAAACAAACAACATAATAAAAAACCAACTACCAGCAATAGCAGAAATCTTATCTGCCATTTTTTCTCCAAATGTAGTATTTTCTTCTTGCTGTTTATCAACATCCACAGAAATAGGATTATTAATTACCATCTCAATTAATTCTTCACGGTCCTTATCCTCTAACTTCTGACTAACTAAAGTCTTAACAATTTCCCTTTTTTCCATAATAAACCTCCAAAAAATAACAATACCTAAGTATTGTTATTATGTGGAATAATTTTCTTTTTATGTATTGTACTTTTATTGTCAAAACTTTACCATTTTAGACATTTATATAGTTAAAATGCATTTTTATAACTTTCTAAAAAACTTTATCAAATAAAGTTAAAAAGTAATGTTTTCGTAAAATCAAATACCTAATTGTCACTCGAAGACGAAACATCATCTGATACTGCTGTATTATTATTCATATTTTGTAATTGCTGATTATTATTTAAATTTTGATCGTTACCAGATTGCATTGCTTGATTATTTTTAACAACTTGGTTTGTATCAAAATTATTTATTATAGGTTGATTAGTTCCAAAAATTCCTGCATTTGCATCACTATTAACATTTTGAATCATCCCTGCCATTCCCTGCAAATTAGACTGATTCATAACATTTGTATTAATTGCGTGCCCCTGACTATAATCGCCAGGTAAATTTCCTGATAATCTGTTAATTTCAAAATCAATATAATAATTATCCGGATTATTTAAATCAATCAATAAATCTACCATACCATCACTATCACTATATCTATGATCATATCTAGGAGTACCTCGAAGTTCCAAAGTTGTTCCATTTGGAAGTGTATAACTTACTATAGGGCACATAATTCTAACCTCATTAACAGCCATACCAGATGGCACCATTCGATAAGGTAATTGTTTTACTAAAGTCCCTGTTTCATTTAATTTTTTTACCTTTTTAATTTGTTTTACCCCTTTTAAACACTTTATACCACCAACAATAACAAATATTAAAGAAAATAATATAAAAATCAAGGAAAATAAATTAAAAGTAGTTTCTGCCCCAGTTATACACTCATTAGGTTTTTGGGAATTATAGTATACCTTTTTATCACTAGTATTTACAACAGAACTAGAATAGCCTGGTGAACACTTATAGAAAGTACCATCAACATTATAAGTATAAATTGGTTGACATAAATAATCTCCATCCTCATCATATTTGCAATTTTTATTAATATCTACTGCTTCTACTGATTTATCCATAGATGCTTTTTTAACAATAGGATTTATAACCAAACCAGACGATATTATCATAAATACTAAGCCAATAAACAAAAATGGCAATCCAAACATTGCATCTTTCCTCAAGTTTTTAAAATTAATATCATACATGCTAATTACACCTCTTCTACTTTTATAATATCTATCCCATATCATAGCCTATTATTCCATCTAATCCCATACCTTGTCAATAATTTTTACCTTTTATAATAACAACACCTCTAAATTATACATTTATATACATTTAAATTTATTACAAAATTTTAACAAAAAAATAAGTGCCCATTTTTATATTCATAGGCACTCAAATTCAACCAAAATAAATTTTCACACATTTTTTAATCATTTTCAAGAATATCTCTTGCTGCAACTAAACCAGTAGCCGCCGCAGTTACAATATTACCTGCTTTACCTGCACCATCACCAACAAAATAAACATCATAATCTTTAAGTTTAAATTTATTGTCAGTTTCAATCTCATTACTAAAGAATTTAATTTCAGGACCATATAATAAAGTTTCACCATTATTAACACCTGGAATAATCTCATTTAATTTATCAAGTCCCTCAATAATATTAGTAATAATACGATGTGGTAATACTAAAGCCAAATCACCAGCCACACAATCTTTTAAAGTAGGTGTAATAAAACCTTTTTCAATACGGTGCCATTCACTACGTCTTGCTTGCCTTAAATCTTTAAGCGTTTGAATAATTGGTTTCCCACCACCTAAAACATTCGCAATACGTGCAATACTCTCTCCATATTCACGAGTATTCGTAACAGGCTCTGTCAAAGTTACTTTACTAATAAAAGCAAAATTACTATTATTAGATTTAATTTCTTTTAAAGCATGACCATTTACACATATATATCCATAGTAATTCTCTTTGGCCACAAAACCACCAGGGTTTGTACAGAAAGTTCTTATTTCATCTCCATAAGTATCAGTTTTAATAAAGATAGTCGGATCATAAATTACATTACAAATTTGTTCCATAATCTCTTTTCTAACTTCAACCCTAACACCAATTTCAATACTCTTAGATAAATATGGAATTTCATATTTATCAGCAAGGGCTTGAATCCATTTTGCCCCAGTTCTTCCAGGAGCAACCACAACCTTAGAAGCCTCATAAACTTCCTCTTTTCCTTTAACACAGCAAACAACATCATGGCTATTCTTAGATTTACTATGAACTGTGGTAACTTCAGTCAATTCCTGAACTTTAACACCTTTATTAACTAAAAAATCAGTAAAATCTTGTATATATTTAGGTAAATGATCACTACCTAAATGTTTTTGTTTAATAAGCAATAAACGTGCTCCTACTAAAGACACTTTACCTTTAATTTTTAAAGCCTCATCCATATTAGAAGGATATACATCACTATCCATACCAAATTTAGTAAAAATATCTTCACAATCATCTATTAACTTATTAGCAGTTTCTTCATCCATATATTTAAATAAATCACTCTTACCAAGTTTAGGAATAAAATTAAGTTTTCCATCAGAAAAAGTCCCTGCTCCGCCATATCCAGATAATATACTACATGTCTTACAATTAACACATTCCTTTTTAACCTTCATTGGACAAGTTCGCTTATCAGCAAACCTTCCCTCATCCAATAATAAAATATTTAACTTTGGATTGTTAGTTATAAGTTCATAAGCAGTAAATAATCCTGCAGGACCTGCTCCTATAATTACAACGTCATACTTCATATTAACCACCCTTCATCCACATTATATCATTATTTGACACTTTTTTGCCTGTGTAAACTAAAAAAAGGTATATTTCAATAAAATATTACCTTTTTATACTATTGTATAATTACTATTTCTCTGATAAAATTATACGTTTCTTTAGATAATTTACACCAAAAGTGACTATATCTATAAATACTGGCACTATAAATATTATATAAATAACAAATAATAATATTTTAGGCCAACCAACTGTATTATAAATTTTACTTAATAATAAATCATCATTCCTATGCCCATTAGCATAAACAAACATAATCACTACACATATTATCCAAACAAAACCTAGAACTGGTATAGACTGTTTTGTACCAACCTCAATAATTTCTGCCACTGGTTCTGATATAACCTTTTCACTAACCCTATTTTTAGATATTATTTTTTCATTTTTATCCACAGTAATTTCGTAAGTTACCTCTTTTTTCCCATTAATACCTTTTTTTAATGTCTTCTTTTCGCCTTCAGGCATTTCATTGTTTTCTTTATATTCAGTCTTAAATTTAATTTTTTTTATTTCAGTAGCCGTTTTTTTATATTTACAACTATCATCAGTAACATTTGCACTTGCATCATAATTTATCGCACTATTATCCATACAACCATACTTTTTAGCAATACAACTACCATCATCTTTATTGGCCTTTGCATTATAATTATAAGCATTTTTATCCATGCAACCATAAATATAATTAGGCGTTACTTGTCTTGATGATTGATTATTGGAATATGAACTAGAACTTGAATTATTAGATGAATAATTAGAATTACCACTATTGCCACCGCTACAAGTGCACGATGGACTGGTAGTCCCATCCTTACAAATATATTTACCTCCAGAACCACAATAGTCAACACCACCGTGACTTGAACAACATCCTCTTTGCGCATTAACTACTAAAGGTGTAAACAAAACAAGGCACACAAAAACCACCATACAACCTACTACTTTTCTCACACTATACCTCCTACTATTTTTCTAAAATCATTATATCATCATTTAATGTACTTTTTTACCTGTGTAAACTAAAAAAGGTATATTTTAATAAAATATTACCTTTTAATTTAATTTAACAAGTTTTTCATCCATGATTGAATATAAATAAATGCATACTGGTTTATCACTAATACTCATAATATAATCGAGGTAACCATTTAACTGTTTCATATAAGCCTCATCTGCAGTATTTTTAAGCTTATAATCAATAATCGCAAACCTATCTTCGTATTCAATTAATAAATCGATAAATCCATGCATAAGCATACCATCTACTTCATAAACAAATTCATATTCCTTATACAAATTAATAGAATCATCTAAAATACCAGAATTAATAAAACGTTCCACTTTCCTTTTCTTAAATTCATCTATACCACTATAATCAGGATTAGAAAAATCTATAAGTTCAAATAACGAATGCATCTGTAAACCTAACTTAATATTATTTGCTTCTTCCTTAGAATATAAACTATGATTATCCTTAGAGAATCTTTTATTAAAAATTTCTTTAGCCTCGCCTTCATATTCATTAACTACAATAACATCATCAGTTAATTCCAAGTTTTCCCTATAATTAGATTTCTTAGTCAAATTATAATCCTTAGTAAGACCTAATTCATTAATATTAACATTCCTAACATACTTACCTATATAATCAGATACCGAAGACAGCATATCATTAAAAGATAAATACTTTGTGCGGACTTCATTATTAATAATTCCATTATCTTTAAAACTCAGAATATTAGGTTTAAGTTCACAAATCATAACCATCTTTTCACGAGCCCTAGTTAAAGCCACATAAAATAATCTTAACTTCTCCGAAACCTCTGCATGAATATATTTTTGCTTAAATAAAGTCTTCAAAATTGTATTTTTAGGCCCATTATCCATATAAGGAATTAAAATACCATAATCATTAGAAAAATAAAACTTATTCTTTAAATCATCAATATTAAATTTCTTGTAAAGCCCGCTGAAATAACATACGTGATATTCAAGACCTTTAGACGCATGAATAGTCATAATCTTAACGGAATTACTAGAATCCTTATTCAAGGATAACTTAATATCAAGCCCCTCATCAGAAATATCATTTAAATAATCTAAAAAATCCTTAGGTGTATAACCAAAATTACTTACGTTAGAAACAATCTTACTTATAGACTCCAAAGTCACTAAATGATTATCAATATTTCCAGTAGTTATTATTCTTTTATAAAAATCAAAACCATAAATAATCCTATCGTATAATTCCTTATTGCTAAGAATATCTAATTCATCAGAAATCTTCTTACACTTCTTAAAAATCTCCGTTTCATAAAACTTATTATCCTTAAATATTCTAAAAATGTCAGCATCAGCCATATTAAACAAATAAGAGCGCGCAATTGACATAAACGAATACTTAAATAAAGTGTCATATCTTTTTTCACTAATAGAAATAATTAAATTATATAAATTTTTAATAAGTAAAATATCCACCGAATCAGATACACTAGTATCCCTATAAATAGTAAGCGGAATATTAAGATACTCAAAAACCTTTTTATACTTTTCAAAAGCCGTCGCCCTATCCATTAAAATCGCAAAATCACCATAAGTAATATCACGCTCTTCCAAAGTATCTTGATCCATAACTTTAAAATGATTATTAACCTTATTTTGAATATCTCTAGCTACCATAAATATTTCAATTTCTTCCTTAGAAAAATACTTATCATCCGGCATTTCATAATTTAAAATTTCCATTGAATAATCCTCATTATCCACATTATCATAAGCCGTATTTCCAAACACCATTTGATGACTACTTATATAATCAGCCCCGCCTATTTCATTATCCATAATCATATTAAAAATCAAATTAATATTTTCAGTAACATCTCTGCGTGACCTAAAATTCTTATTCAAATCAATCTTCATTCCACCATCATTATTAGAATACTGATCATACTTACCCTTAAATAACAAAGGATTCGCATTTCTAAAACGGTAAATAGATTGCTTAACATCACCAACCATATAAACATCATCATTAGAAATATAAGAAATAAATAAATCCTGCAAATCATTTGTATCTTGATATTCATCAATCAAAATTTCTTTATATTTGCCTTTGAGTTCTTCCCTAACATCCTCATGTTTCTCTAAAATACTTATCGCCATTTTTGCGATATCAGTAAATTCATAAGCCTCATTTTCGTATTTAAAATCATTAATCCTTTTATCTAACTCCAAAAGAATCTCTACAATGACTAACGCATAATCCTTAGTCATAAAAATAGAATTTCTAATTTCATCATCATCCTTATATTTAGTAAGTACATTTATTTCCTTAATCAAATCAGACAGGCTTGCCTTAATCGCTTTAGCCTCTTCACTGCTACCACGTGGAACTTGAGGCAATTTAATAATAGAATTAAACTTAAAATCCATGTATGTTTTTGAATTTAATAAAGGACCTATTACCTCATTAATTTTCTCTATATAAGAGTAATCAACATAACTAGATAAGTTATCCACAGTATTTTTAATTGAGCAGGCTTTATCACATAAAATTCCTACATACTCAGAAATAAAACCATTAATAATATTTCCATCATAAAAACCACTAATATAATTTTCTAAATAATCTCTTTTATTATAAAGATTATCCATCTTATCATTAAGGTCTATAATTGCCTTAAAAATTTCCTTATCATCCTTTAAACAAAAATCATTAATAAGTTTTAAAAACCTAGAGTCTTCATTTTTATAATACTCTTCAAAAATATCCGTTAAAATTTCTTTCTTCTTAAGTTTAATAATACTATCATCTATAATACTAACATTATCAGACATATTTAAAAGATAATTATACTTCTTAACCAACGATAAAGCAAAAGCATCAAACGTTGTAATATAAGCCAAATCTACCTTATCAAGTTGATCTTTAAGTTCACTATTCAAAGAAAGTTTCTTTCTAATACGTTCTTTCATTTCCGAAGCCGCTGCATTAGTAAAAGTTAAAATAAGTAAATCATCTATACCCATTCCACTTAAAACATGAGTTAATACCCTTTCCGATAAAACAGCCGTTTTCCCACTTCCTGCTCCAGCCGAAACAATAATATTTTTACCCTTTTCATTGATAGCCAAAGCCTGTTCTTCCGTCCATTTAGGCATTATCCTCACCCCCTATAATATCCTTAAATTTAGTATCTTCTAAATTAACAATATCCTCTTCTTTTCTAAAACATAAATCCTTAAATTTACAATAATTACAGCCAATAACCTTATCACCAAGACGTTTTGGATTAATATCAAAATTACCTTTAGTAGTCGCGCTTATCACTTCATCAATCTTCTCATCTACCAGATTAACTACCTTATCAACCCCACTATTAGAAATAAGTTTAGTATAAGCATAAAATCCTGTTTTAGCCTTCTTCATCCCTTTAATAACTTCACTCTCTTCATAAGTAGAATCAAATTTAGAAATAAGTCTTTCATCATTAATTGTATAACCATCTAACCTTAAACTTTTATACTTTTCATCTTCCGCATTATCCGCATCCATAGAAACATTATTAAGTATTTTTTGTAAGTAAAAACCAGTAATCTGAATATCCTTATGCATACCATTTTTAGTTAAATAAATATATACAGGAAGTTGCAAATGAAGCCCATGATTAATATTATCCAAAGTAGTTTCCACATTACCAGTCTTATAATCAATAATGGCCACTAAAGTTTTACCATCTTCTTCTTTATATTTAATTTTATCCACAATACCTACAAATTGGACATTTAATTTAGAAGACTTATCCACCATAATATTTTCCTCAGTTAAAACTTGATCAAACATTGAATAACTCTCCTGTTTTTTAATAGTTTCTATAATAAATAATAAATCATTATAAAGTTTTTTAACAAAAAAATTCTCTTTAAAACTTAAATTCTTATCCTTTAAATAATCATTATATATTTTTTCCACATTAAAATCTTCATCATACATATGTGATAAACATTCATGAAATAAATTCCCTAACAAAATCGCAAAATTTTCGTGAAAAGGATCTAACCTTAAAATATTTTGAATATAAAATCTAAACGCACATAAAAAATAATTATTCATACTAGAATAAGATAATCTAAGTTTACCACCTAAGTAATCATAAATATCTTTTTCATTCCCACCACTATAACTATTATCATAAGTTTGATAAAAAATAGTCTTATAATTTGAATATAATTTTTCTAAACAATTACTTTTTTCGTTATATTTAATATAATTATCTAATCCTCTAGCTAAACAAAGTTTATTATAACCATGTGAATACTCATAAGAAATTTCTGGGTTCATAATAACCGAAAGACCAAAATCCTCTATCAAAGGTGATGGGAAATACGTTCTATAATTATCCTTTAATTTGTAAGTTATAATTAAATTTTTTGTATTGTGGATAACTTTAGAAATATATTTCTTTTCATTAATTAACTTTTCCAAAGAAGTATTTAAACCTAACTTACTTCTATCACTATCTTTAATAAGTTCATCATCGTGATAAATCCTAGGTACAATTCCTTGATTAAAACCTAATACATAATAGTAATTATCTGGTGTTGTGTCTATAGATGTAAAATCAGTTACTCTAACTACATTATCTAATTCATTATTTTTAATTCTTTTATTTTTAAGTTCATTGGTAATAATTTGGATAAATAAGTCGTTGGTTTCGTTTACAAAACTATACTTATTAATCACATCTACAATCACATTATATATTTCATTTCTAGGAGTATCATCTAAAGCCAAAGCAATATCCTTTTTTTCTTTCAAACTAGATAAAAATATTTTTACAGTTTCCGTTCCATATATTTCTTTACTATCAGATAAATCAATAGGTATATTAAATAACTTAAATATTCTTTTTACATTAGACTTATAATCATCGCTAACTCCCACCAAATAAAACTTATTAATATCCACATTTTTTAATTTACATGCAATATCACTAGCCACAAAAGCCACTTCATCAGATTGCTTATCAAAACCATATATAGTAGGTTTATAATTAAGTTCGTCATCACTAATGTATCTAACATTATAATTATTTAAAGCATCTTTTATATAACTATCTAACCCCTCATAGCCAATTACACATATATTATCCAAACTATTTTTAAATAGTTTATTTTCTATTAATAATCCGTTTTCTTTTAATTCTTCATAATAAGACTTAACTAAATCAAAATCAAAATAAATATTATCTAAAAACTCTTTAGCAACACCAACTTTAAATCCGTATTTATTCATTAAATAATAAATAGCCTTTTCATCATAAGTTCCAAAATAATTATTTTTAAATTCATTTACCGTCATAAACTTAATATTTAGTATTTTCTTATTTTCATTAAGTTCCTTTAATATCTTTAATTTCATATTAGAAGGACATATTACTAAGTCACCATTTTTTATTTTATCAAGCATACATCATCACCCTACAATTAGTATAACATGGAAATTGAGATATGGCATTTTTTTAGAATAAAAACCATAGATTTTTCTATGATTTCATCTAAAGTAAACTAAATCGATTTAAATATCATCCCTTTTTTTCATAAATTATTTTTAATTAAATACCTTACAAAAATAAATCTATGATAAAAATTTATTGCTTGTCATCTATTTGATTTTCATTAAAATATTCATCTACTTCTTCACTTAATTCCTCATCTTCTTCTAATAACTCGATTTCTTCATCTGTTAATTCATCCAATTCCCTATCATCAAATAATAATTTAAATTTTTTAAATATACACATATTTTAATTCCTTTCATTTTAAAATTGTTGAGATAAATAAACCACTATACACCTTCCATTTATGTTGGACATCTTAGTTCCTTTATATTAGTTGCACCTACTAAACTATTAAGGCATAATAAAAGCACTCTATTTTTGAGTGCTATATTTTTCAATTACTTTTTTTATTTCTTTTTTCATTTTAGGTTCATTTTCATAAATATACTTTTTTTCTTCTTCTACAGACATATTTTTGCAGTTCTCTAATATTTTATCAGCATATTTTTGATAAATCTCCTGAATTTCTTTTCCTTTATTGGTCATTTTACCACCTCATATGATAGATTTAATATCATTTAAGATAACGTAGTTCTAAAACATAGTTACCACTCCTATTCTTTTGGAATATGATTTAATACTACTTAAGATGACATAGTTCTAAAACAAGCAAGTGGATTATATGGGTATGATATTAGATTTAATACCATTTAAGATAACATAGTTCTAAAACTCATACTTTTTGGGGTTGTTTAACAATTGTGATTTAATACCATTTAAGATAACATAGTTCTAAAACGTGGATTCATTACCTTTACTGTTATTTGTCGATTTAATACCATTTAAGATAACATAGTTCTAAAACTTCTTTATTCATCTAACCACCTATTAACTTGATTTAATACCATTTAAGATAACATAGTTCTAAAACGGGTTAGTTACATTGGTGCATTAGATCATAGATTTAATACCATTTAAGATAACATAGTTCTAAAACTCATAGATACTGTACCAATAATATACTACGGATTTAATACCATTTAAGATAACATAGTTCTAAAACTTATACATAATATATAATGCGGATAGCATAGATTTAATACCATTTAAGATAACATAGTTCTAAAACTTGCTATATGATGTTTTATATTCTTCAATTGATTTAATACCATTTAAGATAACATAGTTCTAAAACGCCAACTATCTTATAACGTTGTGAAGTGTTGATTTAATACCATTTAAGATAACATAGTTCTAAAACTCTTATGATATTATTAAGATGTCAAAGCGAGATTTAATACCATTTAAGATAACATAGTTCTAAAACCTCAAATAATTAAAGAACTATTCTAACGACATAGAAAGTTAGCACCTTAAATAGTAACTATGTCTAATTAATTATAACATAATTTCGTCTAAATTTTTATCAATTATCAATTTATGCTCATACTCCAATGTTGGACCATAACTTTGTGAATCTATTAATAATATTTTTACTTGATTATACAAAGCATATTTATAAAATTCAATTAATTCATCTTGGTTTAAATATTGTTTTAAATTAACAAAGACTAAAATTTTATTTAATTTAAATATTTTCTCTAAATCTATACATAAAAACAAATTATTAAGTAAATTATTATCAATCAAAAATCTAGGTTTCAACAATTTAATAAATAATTCTAAATTAAATTCATCATTTATTAAAATTGGTAAATCAACTTCCTTAATAAGTTGTGTAAAATCTTTTTTTATTTTCTTATAATCAGTAGTAAATTTATTGTTTATTTCATCATTACAAAATGTAGAAATATACTTTATAAAAGGATTTGAATAACATTTAAATAATTCATCAAAATTAAAATAATCCGATACCACCATAATTTTACCAGCAATTACTAATTCTGAATTATCAGAATTAAAACAATAAAAGTTGTCTAAAACATCCCCATTACTAATAAAATTTAAATCCCTAACACATCTATAAAAATAATTTTTATTTTCTATTTCTAAAGAAAACACATTATTACTAAAATCTAAAACATTTTCCAAATAATCAAACTTTATTTTCATAGAATAAGTAACCTTTCATCATTATCAACTATTTTAGAATTATTACTACCTATTACATATTCAATTTGAGCATACTGTTTTTCTGTAACTGTAAGCATTTGAACAATACCTTTTTGAGGTGCGTTTTTTCTAACTCTTTCCATCAAATACTTAGTTTGTCCAGAATTTAAAGTTAATTTAGAATAAACAGATTCTTGTAACATTAAAAAACCTTCATTAATTAAAAATTTTCTAAATTTAATATAATTTTTTCTATCCCTAGCATAAACATTAGGTAAGTCAAAAAATACAATTGTCCTCATCGCCCTATCCCTCATAAAATACAAAATCCTTATATATTACGTTGTTTTCTAACACTAACAGTGTGTTTTTTACATATAGTGAAACAATATCTTTAACTGTATATAATTTACCATTGAATTTATATCTTTCATTAAACAAATTTACTAAATCCATTTTACAATTAGAGTCAAATTTTCTAGACTGATTATAATAAACAAAATTATCAATAATAATTCGAAATGGCTCCATTAAGTCACAAGATAAATTAAAATTATTAAATTCACTTTTATGATTAATTCCTATTTGTGTAATATAACCATTACTAACCACTTCTTTATTAACTGTAGATAAAAGAATTGCATATCCATAATTAAGCATAGAGTTAATATCATCATCACTATTGCGAATAAATTTTTTTCCAAATAAAGAATTGAAATAAACTTTGGCAGCATGTGCCTCTCTATTAGTTTTATCCCCTGGATTAACCTCATCTATATAAGAAATCAATAAATTAGTATTATTACTTTTAATTTTCTGTAACAATAACATCTGATTCATTATTTTATTTTTTACTATTTTTTGCCATAAAACATCTTTATCTTTTTTTAACCATTTAGTTTGAAATAAAATCTTTTTGGTAGAATTATGACAATTATAATATGATGAAAGTTCGCCAAAGGGATTATGTTTCTCATCACAAAAAATAATATTTATTTTACTTTGAGATAATTCTTTAAGAAGATATGAAGAAATAGATACTGAAATAGAATCAACTATAACAGTATCTATCTCCGACAAATGAATATATTTTTCATCCAAATCTTGCTTTACTACTAAATATTTATTTTTATAACTTATTTTAGACGCATTACTAATTACTACTGTTCTAAAACTCATATGTATCTCCGTATAATCCAGTTACTGAATTATAAATAATTTTACCATGTTCAATAATTCTTTTTTCTTTTTTGCCAAATGCAGACGATAACTCATTGTTAAATTCTTTCAAATTTGCTGTTTCCCTATTAAATTTTAATAATCTTAACATCTGTACTATAATAATTTCTTTCTCATGAACAGTTAAAGTATCTATTCTATCAATCATAAAATTATTTTTCATATTTGGAACTAAATCATTATATAGTTTATATTCACTTTCTATTTTATCCACAATATAAATTACAATTTCTGATAATTGTTTATTATAAACTTCTTCAGTAATTTTATCTGTTTCTTTGTTGTTTAAAACTCTATTCAAAGAATATTTCCACTCTTTTAAATGCTCTTTATCTATAATAAATTCTTTAGCATTACAAACTTCAACCTTATCAGTAGCACCTCTCAATGAACATATTTGGCCATTCCAATCAATAATACTATGAAATGGAATTTTATCTTTAATAATTTCTACACTTTCATTATCTTTTAAACCTAGTAAATTTTTAATATAATTTATTTTTGCACTATCATTATTTAATTTATCAATATAAATAGGCATTCCTATCATTCTTTGAGAAGTTTTGCCTTTTTTATTAAATTTAACTATAACCCCATAACCAGGGAGTACACGACTATATCCACCATATAATTCTGTAGATAATCCTTTTTTTAATGATGTAGTTTTAGTTCCCTTTTTAGACATATTTTGTTCATAAAATTGTCCAGTCCTAATTTCAGTTTTTTTACTAACTAAAATATCAGAATTATAAAGTGTATTAGTAATAGTATCAATAAATTTTGCATTATCAATTAAAACTTCACCAGTTTCCTTATCAAATGGAACTATTTCAGGATCTATATTATTAATAAGATATCCATATTTTTTATTGTATTTATATTTCCCACTCTGATAGATTTCGTAATTATTTTTCTTTAAAGTTTCAAAATCAACATCCTTAAAGAAAGCATCTTTATAAACTCCTAAAACTGTCGCTAAATAAGCATCATGTGTATGGTGAAAATCATTTAAACTTCTATATTTAAATAATTCAAATTTACTTCTAAAATCACTAGAAAAACTTGCCTTCAAATATATAACCTTTGTCTTTTTATAATAAGTATTTAAAATGTTAGCAATATGTTTAGTAATTTGTCTAGTTTCTACAATTTGTCTGTTGATAAAACCATTTATATCTGCATCACTATATTTATATCTTTTTAAATTATTAATTTTTTTATCAGAAAGCAATCCTTTTTTCTTAAGGTTTTCCCACCATACAATATTAGATTTACTTCTAAATTGTTCAGGTAATACAAAACTAGACGCTTTTGCTTGATTTTCTTCTCTAAGAACTAATGCTTTGTTATCAATAGAATCATCTTTAATTAATGTTCTAGGAATTATATGATCAACCTCATAATTATCCAAATTATCTATATTTAATGGTCTACCAGAATATAAACTTTTTCCCTCTTGAAGGAAATATAAATAAAGTTTCTCTTTACTAAGTTCCTTTTCTTCTTTACCATTCAATTCCTTAAATAATTGATTATAATTATCAATACTATTTTTGGCTTTTTTATAGGTTTCCACTAATTTATTTTTCCTACTTTGAGTTCTTTGTTTCTTACCGTCTTCACGGGCCATCTCTAAAATAATATTATATGGTTCATAACCTATATAATTTACAATTTCTCTAACAATTTTTAAAGACTGATAAATCCCTCTCTTAACAGCAGGTGAAGTTGCTAAATCAGCAACTACAGAATAATCTAATTTAGTAATATTCTCTATCACATTAAATTTATCTATCATTTTTTGAAAATTATATTTTTTATCATTAATTATTTGCATAAAATTTAACTTAGTTTCAATCATTAAATCCATTATTGATTTTTTTGTACCTTCATTTTTATCTTCATAATACTTAGTTTCAAGTAATTTTCGAGACAATTGACTCCAACCTTTATATTTCTTAGATAGAATTTTTCTAATTTTTGAATCAGACAATTCACAATATTTTTGTACAACCTTTCTTTCAAGAATACTTTTATCCTCAAAAATAGTTATCCATTCAATAATTTCCTCTGCATCATTAATATCATAATTTGTATTTTCAAAAATGCCATCTGGACCAAAAAAATCTATATATGGTTGCATATTGTTAGCAAATTTATTTAAAGCAGAATAACCTGTAATATTAAAATCATTATACATAGAAAACTCATCTAATGTTTTTAAATAATCAACAAATACATTATTGGTAATATTACCATTCTGTTTTAAAAACAATTCATTATAAACCTTTCCAATCATATCTGATGTTAATTTTTCATTATTAACTTTGATTTGTTTTAATTCATTATAAACTTTAAATTTAGAATATAATATAGAATTGTTTGGTATAGATGGTTCATTAAGAATGTATGTACAATTAGATATCATTCTTTTAATAAACTTTTCTGCAGACGCATCTAAATCGACTACTTCTTCAAAGTTATATGGAGTAATCTTAACATTATCCACTTTTCTTTGAACCCATGAATTCTGATTATTTTGTCCCTTTATATTTGTAGTATTATTTAAAGGGCCTACAAAATAAGGTATTTTAAATGATAAAATTTTTTCAATTTTATACACACCATTTACTTTATCAAGCAAAAATGGATAATACTTCCCTTGATTTTCTATAATTGTTTTAAGTTCTTTTTTATTAAGTTGATATGGATATTTTCCATTATCAGAATCTGTAATTCTTGGCATAAATTGCTCATTTTCCATTTCAGCCAATTTAATATCTTGGTATAAAGAAATAAGTTTTTGATCATTAATATCACGCAAACATATCTCAATACTCTTTTTAACAGCATTGATAAAATCTTTATAGCTCATATCATTATGTACATATTTATCATATACACATTTAGTTTTACCAATTGTTCTTAAAATTTTATTATATTCTTTCCTATTTTTACACAATATACTTTTCAAAAATTTTAAATCTTCTTTATGCTTTTCAAATTTTGAAACCATAAGATCTGAAATGTTTGTATGGTCTGCTCCTTTAAATAATGACTTCAAAAAAACCATATCATAAACTTCTTTAAATAAGTTTATAACTTCCATATTAGTACTTATTATTTTTTCTATTTCATCTAATTTACCATCATAATCAGTCCCTTTAAAACTAATAGATAATTTAGAATCATATTCTATTCCAAATAATTTCACTAAATCTGATTTATTACCAATCATTAATTTGGTAAATTCGTTGATAAAATTTTTATTTTCAAAAGTTTTCAAACATTCTTTAATTAATCGTTCTCTATCCTTTTTAGACTCAGCAAGTAAAGCCTTTTCCAATTCTTTATAATCGATATTACCTATATGTTCTTCATCAAAACCTAAAGAATCATTAATTTTAACCAAAGTTTCAAACGATTGATGTAATTTATCTATTATATCCAAATTATCTACATCAAAATTATCATTAGAATATAAAAAATTACCTCTATACTTAATAATATGATGTAAAGCCAAATAAACAAGTCTTACATCCTCTTTTTGTGGATTATTTACAAGCCTACTACGCAAATGATAAATTGTTGGATATTTATCATGAAAGTTTTTTATCATATTTTTTTCAGCAACTGACATATGGATTGTTTTGTTTTCTAAATCATCTTCTCTATAAAATGATTCTTTAAGTTTTTTGAAAAAATTAACATCATTTTTTTGGATTTCATCGCAAAAAATTTCTTGCAATAATTTAATACGTTCTCTTCGTCTATCATATCTACGTCTAGTACTTCTATAAAGTCTTCTTTCTGCTGCACTTTGAGCCTCATCAAATAATCTAACACCCCATAATTTTTTATTACCTTTACGCATAACTTTAAAATTATCATTATTAATAACTGCCCATCCAACAGATGATGTCCCTATATCTAAACCAATACTATATTTCTTTCTATTATCTACTGTCATAAAACACTCCTCCTACTATTGACATATATAATTTCATATGATATCATTAAATTGTCTTAATACCATTTAAGATGACATAGTGAGTTAAAATAAAGGTTTTACCCTAAATACTTATCTAAATAAGTTGCTGCGTTGTGCAGTTTTTTTTATTTAAACATGTCATCTTAGTTATAATACATATATAATTATAATAAAAATGTTTTTCAGTCGACGTTTTCATGTCCCACTTCTACTTCAAAAAAAGACAGCATTAACCCTATAAGAGATTAATACTGCTCATCTCATTACAAGTATACCATATTTTGACATTTTTTACATCAATTTCAAAATCATTTAAATAATTGTTTCAAAATAAAAACGAACTATATTCCATAGTTCGTTTTAATGTTATAAATGGGGCGCTGTGTGGGAATCGAACCCACGCATGGTGGAACCACAATCCACTGTGTTAACCACTTCACCAACAACGCCATATAACAGATAATATTTTATCAGGTATTTTCACTTTTGACAAGCCTTTTTTATTATAAATTCCCAGATAACCGTAAAATTTAGTTAATAACCCATACACTTATAACACAATTTCATACCCTAATCACAGAGGAGGGGTAATTAATGAACGACTATTCTAACATGAATAATTATATGCCAGATGATTTTGAATATTTAAATAGACTATATAATTTTGGCATGCCAAATATGATGCCAAATAACGGGATGATGCAAATGCAAAATCCAAATATGGGGGAAAACATTCAATTAAAGCAAAAATTAGCAAAACAAGCAGGCGATAACATGAACTTCAATAAAGGAAATTATAATCAACAAATAAATCCTAACGAAGTTTATGACATTTATGGTGGATTTATTCGTGGAAATATGTTCCCAGATTTATATAACCAATATAAAAATAATAAACCATTTGAAATCGAGCCAATGAATGAACAAGCAGAATTATTAACATATCTTGATGCTTATAGTTTTGCTGCTCATGATTTAAATCTATATTTAGATAATAATCCAAACGATAGAGATATGATTAATCTTTTCAAAGAATACGCAACCAAAGCAAATCAAATTCAAAAAGAATATGAACAAAAATATGGACCACTATTTGTGGATGCCAGCACTACATATCCATGGGCATGGAATGATTCACCATGGCCTTGGGAAAATAAATAAAGGAGGAAAAAATAATGTGGAAATATGAAAAAAAACTTCAATATCCTGTAAACATTAAAAAGAAAGACCCAAAACTAGCAAAATATATTGTCACACAATATGGTGGTCCTGCAGGAGAACTTGCCGCTGCTTGGCAATATTTAGATCAAAGATACAATATGCCAGATGATAGAGGAAAGGCATTACTTACAGACATTGGAACTGAAGAATTAGCCCACGTTGAAATTATTTCAACAATGCTATATCAATTAACCAAAGATGCCACTCCAGAAGAAATGAAAGCGGCAGGCTTTGGTGAACAATACGCACAGTTTGGTAATGACCTATTCCCATCAGACTCATTTGGAAATCCATTTACAATGGCATACATAAAAGTATCTGGAGATTATATCGCCGATATCGAAAGTAACATGGGAGCAGAACAAAGAGCACGTGCAACATATGAACACTTAATGGATTTAACAAACGATCCAGACGTTCTCGCACCACTTGCATTCTTAAGAGAACGAGAAATTGTTCACTATCAAAGATTTAAAGAACTACGCAATTACTATTTAAAAAACAAAATAGAAGTTGAAAAAAATAATACTCGATAAGGGTATTTTTTTTAATACTTTAAGCATACTAAAAATGGTGATAACATGAAAAAAATACTACTAATTATAATAATTTTTACGCTAACTGGCTGCACCTCAGAAATAAAATTAGATGGAAAAATAACAGAAATCAAGTATAATGATACAAAAATTTTAAAAAACGATTACAACGAGATAAAAAAAATGTTAAATATAAAATTTAAAAACGGAAATGAACAAACCCCAAATAACCTTACTATTAAAACAACAAAAGATATATATTATTTTAAAATATCTGACACCCATTTGCAATACAACAATAAATATGCCAAAAACAATAAACTAAATAAATATTTAAACGAATTAAAAAGCAAATATTACAATACAAAATTTTATGATATAAAATACGAAAAAATTTTTGATAAAGATAAAAATAATATAAATATAAACCTAGATAAAACGTCAAACTACATAATAATTACATTCAAAGATACTATTAAAGACTTTAAAATAAATGAAATAGAATATAAAAACAAAAAATATAAAGATATCGATTTATTATATGAAAAAGATATTATAGATGGGCAAACTGTTATAATTAGAAAAAGTATTAATATAAATAAACCGGATATTAGAATATCATTCAGTAATCAATATAACTATAATGTTTCAATAATTCCAGCATACAAAGATGAAGAAATAAAATTTGAAAAAACTTACCAAATGAAAAACTCCGATTAAAAAATCGGGGTTTTAATTATCTTCTATAATTGTTGTATCCAGTCTTTTCTGCCTTTTTCTTATCACGGCAAGCCTTACATCTTACAGGCTTATTATCAAAGCCTTTTTCTTTATAAAACTCTTGTTCCCTAATAGTAAAAATAAACTTTTCACCACAATCTTTACATGTGATTTCAATATCTTTCTTTTCCATAAATGACTCCTTCCTTTAAATTTGATTTAGAAATACTCGTTTCTTCATAAAAAGGAAGTGACAAAATAATTTTAAACCATTACTAATATAACACAACTAAAACAAATATGCAAACAAATAAAAAAGTTTCTTATCGAAACCTTTTAATTATTTTTCTTTAAATCAAACTTTTTACGATCATTAGTATTTAAGATTTTCTTACGTAAACGATAAGTAACTGGAGTAACCTCAACTAATTCATCATCGTTAATATAGTCTAAACAAACCTCTAAACTCATTTCACGAGGACGTTTAAGAACCACAGTATGGTCTTTGCCGGCAGAACGTGTATTAGTTAAGTTCTTACTCTTAACAACATTAACTGCTAAATCCTTATCTTGATTACCTTCACCAACAATCATACCTTCGTATACTTCAGCACCAGGTTCAATGAACATAATACCACGGTCCTCTAAAGACCCTAAAGCATACGCTGTAGCCTTACCATTTTCCATAGAAACTAAAACACCAAGTTTTCTTTGACCAACAGCATTAGACGCCATAGGTGCATATTCTTTAAACGTATGATTAATAATACCATAACCTTTAGTAAGTGTCATAAAATCAGTCATAAAACCAATTAACCCACGAGAAGGAATAGTATAATTAAGCCTAACTTGACTCTCACGGTTTTCCATATTTTCCATATTACCACCACGAGTTCCAAGCATTTCAATTACATTTCCTACATACTCTTCAGGTACATCAATTTGAACATCTTCATAAGGTTCACAAACTATACCATCAATTTCCTTAGTAATAATTTGGGGTTTAGAAACTTGCATTTCATAACCTTCACGACGCATATTTTCAATTAAAATAGATAAATGTAACTCACCACGACCAGATACCATCCAAGATTCAGAATCAACTTGTTTAACTTTTAAAGACACATCCCTTTCAGTTTCCTTCATA
Organism: Bacilli bacterium; assembly: GCA_022801735.1. Lineage (GTDB taxonomy): Bacteria > Bacillota_I > Bacilli_A > RF39 > UBA660 > Coprosoma. The sequence continues at coordinate 33,886 of JAAWSW010000001.1, forward strand.
AGACGTTCTTCAATCTTTCTAGCCGTAACAAATTTACCCTCTTTACCACTAAATGGACTTCCATTAACACCAAAAGTCATTTGTAAAGTAGGTTCATCAATACGTAAATGTGGTAGCGCATCTTCCTTACCAACTTCACAAACAGTTTCACCAACAGAAATATCTGGTAAACCCGCAATTGCGACAATATCACCAGCATGAGCCTCTTCTAACTCAATTTTATTAAGACCCAAATAACCAAATATCTTTTGAATTCTAAATTGCTTAACACTTCCATCAAGACGAACACATGATACTGTACTATTTAACTTCATAGTTCCTCTTTTAATAAGTCCAATTCCCATTCTTCCAACAAAATCGTTATAATCAAGTAATGCTGGTTGGAATTGCAACGAACCTTCCTCACTAACCTTAGGTTCAGGAATATGTTCAATAACTGCATCTAAGATAGGATCCATAGTTTCCTTTTGAGTACTAACATCAGGATCCAAACTAGAAGTTCCAGCAAGTCCTGAAGCATAAATAACAGGGAATTCTAATTGTTCGATACTAGCATCAAGTTCGATAAATAAATCTAAAACCTCATCCACAACTTCCTTAGGACGAGCAGAATCTTTATCAACCTTGTTAACTACAACAATAGGTGTAACCCCTGCCTCTAAAGCCTTTTTAAGAACAAAACGAGTTTGAGGCATAGTACCTTCATAAGCATCAACTACAAGTAAAACACCATCAACCATATTCATGATTCTTTCAACCTCACCACCAAAATCAGCATGGCCTGGAGTATCTAAAATATTAATACGACATCCTTTATAATTAATGGCAGTAGTCTTAGCCAAAATAGTAATTCCACGTTCTCTTTCAATAGCATTAGAATCCATTACACAATTTACAACTTCTTCATTATCTCTAAAAGTTCCTGACATTTGTAATAATTTATCAACCAAAGTAGTTTTACCATGGTCAACGTGAGCAATAATTGCAATATTTCTTTTATTCATAAAAAAAACACTCCCTTTAAAAAACTAAAAATAATTATAGCACTTATCATTTAAAAAGTAAATAAAAAAGGCCAAATAATAAGCCTTTATATTCAAACTAGATGCTAAGTAATTTCTTCTCATTAGAATAACCTACAAACCCTAATATGATAAGAGGAATTGTGAACATAAAATATAATGGGAATAAAACTAAACCAACACAATATAAAATTGCACCTACTAAAGCTCCCCAGGTTTTCTTTAATCCAAAGCCAAGCCAACTAAATATAGCCCCTAATGCCATAACCATCATATGTGGTATAACAAGAGCAGTTGCAATTGCTCCACCTATTGCTTCAATATCATCTTCGCTTGCAGTAGCCCCAGCAAAATAAGTAATTAAATAAATAATATATAACGTTACTAAAATTGCACATACAAACAAAACTTTACTTCTTTTTTCAAACATAATATAACCTCCTATAATCGCTTTTTAATAGCATCTAATTAATTATTGAGAAAGTGTTGCCCTACTCAAATTTAAATATTGTCCATTATTTACAATAAATTCTTTTTTACCATTAAAATTATCATTGTTAACTATATCACTATCGCCAACTGGACCAGTCATAATAGCATAATATCCACTACCTAAACTTTCAACGGTATATTTCCCTGCTGGAATATCAACACCAATTTTATAATATCCCGCTTGATTATAATTTTCTTGTTCATTAATTGTTTCATAAATTTGTTTAGCGCTTTCAACACCTAGTTTTTCAAATGCATTAATATTAATCAAAACTCCTCTTGTAGTTAAATTGCCAGCACCATGAACTTTTACATAACCAAAACTATCGAAATTTTCATTATCAATTATATTGCCGCCAGCATCTTCCTCAGAATAATAGGAACCACTACCATCAAATTTAATAAACGCATATTCACCAGAAGGAATTTCACCTTTAACATAATCACCTGTATCAAAAACTAATTTTTCCTCCATCAGGTCAGTTATTTTAACTATCATTTTCTGAGATTCACTAAGTTCTTTTTTCTCCTCGACTTTTGTTTCTTCTTTAACTTCCTTTTTATCTGTTTCATTTTTTGAAGAATCATCAAATATAGTACCAAAAATTCCTATAACCAAAACAACTGCAATTACAATTAATACTATCTTCCCCTTTTTATTGCTAGTCCCTTTTTTTATTTCATCCATAATATCACCTCTGACTTTCCCTATTTTACAATTTACAACATACTACTAATAACTATATAATTCTTAACAACATCCCTCCTTATTTTCATAATAACATAATCTAAATAAAAAGTCACCCATTAAGTGACTTTTTATTTACGGTTTCTATTATAAAATGTTATTAGGTGATACTATGGAAAACGATGGTATATATAAAACAATAGGTAAAAACATAAAAAAATACCGCAAATTAAAAAGCATAACTCAAGAACAATTAGCTCAAATGGCTAATCTATCATATGGTTATATAAAAAATTTAGAAGCACCTAATGTAAACGCAACAATTTCCATAGAATCTTTAAATCTTATCGCTAAATGCCTAGATACTACCATAATAAAACTTTTAGATGACGCATAGTTCTCTAAAAGTTTTTATATTAAACACTTTAAACCAATTAAAATAATTCCCTAACAACTAAATCGTCAGACCATAAATTATTATTTTTACCCAACAATAAATTTTCATAAAACTTAATCAAATAACTATTATCCTCATTAATACCTAAATAATTATTATAATAACTACTTCTAACTAAAGCATTTCTATAATAAATAGACTTATCCTTAAATAAATTATTATCAACATTATAACCAAGATTAATCAAATATTTTTGTATAAACACTGCCGTAGTCCTAGTATTCCCTTCTCTAAAAGGATGTACTTGCCATATACTAGAAGAAAACAAAGTAATATTTCTTATAATATCTACCATAGGCATATCCTTATAATTCTTTTCTAATTCCAAAGATATATCATAGTCTAATGACTCCTCCAAGTGTTTATAATCACCATATGACACAGTATCATTGTTTAATATTCTTTCCTGTTTAGAAATATCAACATTTCTAAATTCTCCTGCAAATTCATAAACATCTTGAAATAAATACTTATGAATAAATTTCAAGTAATCAACCGATAATTCAAAATCATCATTTTCAAGTAATTCAACAATTCTAGTTGAAACAAAATCACATTCTAATTCATTATAATTAACATCATTTTCCGATTGTTTTTCTAAATAATATTCTTTCAAATTTTTTGAAACCTCTTTAATAGCCTTATTTCCATAAATATTTTCCTCTACTAACTGCTCTAGATATTTAGAAGGCTTTAAATTATCTACTTCTTGAAGACCTATTGCCATATTCCACTGTAATTGCTTAATACAATTCGTAGAGGTATACTTCTCTTCATATTCATTAACACTCGAATCCCATTTTTTTTCGTCCATGAAACGCCTCCTAAATCTATATCAATATTATAACATGTAAAATATGAAAAAAGTAAATAAAAAAGGCTTAAGATATAAACTTAAACCAATTCAGTTTCATATAAATTTTTATATTCGATACAATTTTTCATAAGTTCCTCATGCGTTCCAGTAGCAATCACCCTACCATCATCAACAAATAAAATTCTATCACTATTAATAACTGTAGATAGACGGTGCGCAATAATTAAAATAGTATACTCACCCTTCATATTATTAATAGCCATTTGTATATCCTTTTGAGTTTCATTATCCAAAGCACTAGTTGCCTCATCAAATAAAATAATTTCTGTTTTCTTAAGTAACGCACGAGCAATTGCTAGTCTCTGCCTTTGTCCACCAGATAAAGTGATTCCACCCTCACCAACTAAAGTATCATACTTATCTGGTAAAGTCATAATATAATCATGAATTTGAGCAAGTCTGCAAGCCTCTATCATCTCTTCTTCAGTCATATCATCTTTAACTAAAGATAAATTTTCTCTTATCGAAAAATTAAATATATAAGGATCCTGAGTAATTAAAGAAATATTTCCTCTAATAGAATCACAAGTCAAATCATTAATATTAACACCGTCAATAGTAATAGATCCATCATTAACCTCATATAACTTGGTTATCAAATTAAATATAGTACTTTTACCACTTCCACTTTTACCTACAAAAGCAACTGTTTCATTCTCATTAATTTTAAAATCTAAGTTGTTAAGAACCATCTTATCATTATAACCAAAAGAAACATTCCTAAATTCAAAGTTGCCACTAGCCTTATTTAAAACAACATCACCAAAAGTTTCTTTCTTAAACTTATCATGTGAAATTATTTCAAAAATACGGCTACTACTCAAATTATAATCCTTTAAATACTGTGTTATGTAATTAAAATTCTCAAGTAAATTAAACACATGATCTTGGTAATTATATAAAACAATAAACATTGGAAAAACAAGCAAATTATGACTAATTAAAAATACCCCTAGAATTATAAAACCAAACTTTCCTAATTCTTCGACAGTTCTAATTAAAGACCACAAAAGGCTATTATTTCTAATCATCTTATAACGTAAATTATTAGTAGTAGTAAATCTCTCTTTCATTTTATTAGTAAAACCTGCAATCGCATTTAATACCTTAATATCCTTAAGACCACGTATTAACTCCGATACTATTCCAGTATTATTTTCATTTAACTTTCTAATTTCCTTATCAATTTTAAAATAGTACTTAAATCTCAAATGATTACAGAATGAAATTAAACAAAGAACAAATACATAATAACAAAATACATATTTATTAACTAAAAATACAGCTACCATTATTCCCAAATTAGCCATTGTTGTAATAATTGTATGAGATAATTCTACAAAAACATACCTCACCTGGTTACAATCATTATTTAGCCTATCTGCAAAAACACCAGACGAATTTGTCAATAACTCCTTTTGTTCCAATAATAACGTTTCAGAAGCAAGTTCACACTGTAGTTTAACTAATATACCCCTACTGAATTTATTAGAAGCAACATTACCTATTGCCCAAAAAACTTCTGTACCTACCGAAAACAAAAATATCAAAAAACCAACAAAAATCAAATTATTAACATTCTGATTTGTAATTTCAATAATTAACTGTGCCACTAAAAGTGGATTTAAAACATTACAAACAGTAGTCAAAATACCGAAGAAAATAAATATAAATAAATATCTTCTATACCCATACGCATATTTCCATGTTTTCTTCAAACTCTTTAACGATTCCATCTTACATCCTCCCTCACAAAACATTCATATTAATATTTACTTAATTATACACCAATAGGCTCAATAATTCTATCAACAATACCATAATTTAATGCAATATCACTCGATAACCAAAAATCACGTTCCAAATTTATTACCATTCCTTGATCTAATTTTGTATTCATTAAAATAATATCAGTTAACGTCTGTTTAATCTTCTTCATATGCTCAGAAGCAATAATAATATCAGTAGCCTGACCTTCAGTACTTCCTAATGGTTGATGAAGCATAACCTCACTATGTGGAAGCATTTTTCTTTTTCCCTTTGTTCCTGACATTAATATGATTGAAGCCATTGAAGCGCATAAAACAATACCTATAGTTACAACATCAGATTTAATATATTTCATTGTATCATATATCATAAAACCACTATTGATTTCACCACCAGGTGAATTAATATATAAAATAATATCATCATGACTCTTTGAATCCAAATATAATAACTTAGCCACAATTTCTTTAGCACTTTTCTCATCAATATTCCCAGATAAAAATACTATCCTATTTTTTAACAATTCATTATAAATTTCAAATTCTTTAGGCAAAGAAAACACCCTCATTCTTAATCATAAATTCAGAAATATTCATATCTTCCTTACTAATAGTAAGTAACTGATTACTATCCATAATATCTTTAGTCCTAGTTGCATGTTCCAGTAATATCTTATTATACAAATTATCAACTAAACGTCCATTCCCACTATTTTCTATATTAGTCTTATCCAAAAGTTTCTTAAACTCATCTTCAGCATCAAAATCCAATTTCAAATTACTATCATTTATTTTTTTCTTAAACATTTGAAATAATTCATCAGCGCTATAATCATTAAAATCTATAGTATAACCAATCCTAGACTTAAGTCCTGGATTAATATCAATAAATTCCTTCATTTGATTTTTATAACCCGCAAACACAAATACAGTCTCCTTCTTTTCCATCTCTTTAATTATTTCTACAATTGCATCCTTCGCAAAACCATTTTCTTCATCATTATTAAATCCATATGCTTCATCAATAAATATTAATCCACCTCTATATGTATCAAGTATTCCCTTAGTTTTAATCGCCGTTTGTCCAACATATCCTGCAATACAAGCCTGCGGAGTAATTTCAACAACCGCATTATTCTTAATATAACCCATACTATATAAAATATCTGCAAGTAAACGAGCAACCGTTGTTTTTCCAGTACCTGGATTACCACTAAATACCATATGAAGATTTAAACTATCTATATTAGCCTTATCCTTAACTTTATTAATAAATTCCAAATAAGAAACTAATTTTCTAATTTCCCTTTTAATATTTTCAAGACCAATTAAATTATTTAAATCCTCTAAACCATTACTATGAACTTCATAAACTTGAAAATTAATCCCATTTCTATTTTCAATCTCACTTAATCTCTTATCAATTTTTTTTAAAATACTATCAAAATCATCCATAACAATCCTCACCCCCTAAAAAAAATAGTACAAACTAATCGTACCATTTTTTATTATCAAAAATTTAAACTAAAATGACTTTTATAAAAGTAAATAATTATATTTCTTACTATGCCGCCTTTTTATCTGATTGTCTAGTTAACACTTTCACAGGAACTTTAACATCATTTTTATCATTATTATTTTCAAAGGCTGATGATTGTAAACCACTAATTATTTTTTTCAACTCCTTAAGTTCCGCCAAATCAGTCTGGATTTGTTCTAATTTATCCATATCCTTTCCTCCTTGTTCAAAAGGAAGGCTGCCATGAACTAAAGAAAATTTTCTAAATTTAGATGGACTCAATCCAACAATCCTAGTAAATTGCTCAGAAAAGTATTCAAGTGAATTAAAACCATTATTAAGCGCTACCTTAAGCATGGAATCATCTGTATAAGCAATTTCATGCATACTGTTTTGGATTTTTCTACTATTTATATATTGATTTATAGTTAAACCAGTACACTCTTTAAACTTTCTCATCAAATGAAATTTATTAAAATGAAAAACCGAAGCAATATCATCAATCGAAATAGAATCATTTACGTTATCATCAATATATAAGCAAATATCACTTATTAAATTTTCGTTCATGTGCTTCCCCCCTTCAGCATCATTTTAACAAAAATTTCAAAAAAGAATTTAAACAATAATGACATTATAACACAAATTAACATATTGTCAAATTATAATAAACATCTAAAAAAGACTTAATTTAAAGTCTTTCTTCCTTAGCAAGCAAATACTCTCCTAACATGTTTTTAGCAACCTCAACATAAACAAGAATAGCCTCAACATAATCTTCCTCTGGCATACTATCTTCATTAATATCCAAAATTTCTTTACTAGTTAAATAATGTAACTCTATTCCATCATTACTAGCCATCATTTCAATACTAATAATTAATTCTTTTATAGAATCTATAACTTCCTGCTTTTTTTCAAATAAACTCAAAGGTTTTACCGACTCAATATACTCAGTAAAAGCATTTTGTAATTCATTTATATTAACGACTTCTTCCATTTGTGTCTCCATAATATAATTGATCTATCTGCCCAGCATTATTCCCATTTAAAATTTTTCTTTCTTTTAAATGGGTCAGTTTATATAGTGGACTCTGCTTTTTATATCGTTCTTTTGCTTCCCTCTTCGCACGTTTTAAATCCATATCACGAAAATGATGAGGATTTTCATTAACCATTTCATTTAATTCTTCTATTTTCTTATTAGCATAACTAATTGAAACAGAACCACTTAATTCATTACGCGCTATTTCCAAACCAGACAATATCTGCATTTTTACTGCCGAATTATCAATTTCATTAAAAACATCCAAAAAAACACCAAAATCACGAATAACCTTATTAACATGACCTGTTTGAGTTAACATTGCTCTTTCATAATCAACATTTAACTGTTCCACCATTGATTTTAATTCAGCAACCTTGTGCATATCTACTGTACTTTGATTAAGTCCAGTATAACCCATTTCGATATTTTCATCTTCTTGTTTTTCATTTAAATCTTGATCCTCAAGTATTTGATTTGCAACATCGTTAGACATCTGAATTCTATCATCACGTTCACTAATTACTGCTGAATACTCCTCTGGTGTTAAATAACATACTTTTTCAAACCCATTCTCAGTCCAAGTAACAATATAATTACCATCATTATTTCTTACAATAGAAGTATTTCCCAAAGAATCAGAAAGCCCATAATAACGCCCATATAAAATATCTGCTACGTTTTTAACCTTATTAATATCAACCATCTTTATCCTCCCATCAACATCATTATAATATATTATTAACTAAAAAGAAAAAATAATAATCAATAGTATACATATATTGACACCAATAATTCAAAATAGTATATTTAATATGGTGATTATATGGAAATATTAATGTTATTTATCAGTCTTATCGTTATATTAATTGCAGCAGAACTGTTTGTAAATGCAATAGAATGGTTAGGAAAATTATTAAATCTATCAGAAGGAGCAGTAGGTTCAGTATTAGCAGCTGTTGGAACCGCCTTACCAGAAACTTTAATCCCAATTATTGCACTAGTTAGTGGAACACACGAAAGTGCCGAAGAAATTGGAATTGGAGCAATACTAGGTGCACCATTAATGCTATCAACATTAACAATGTTTGTAACAGGTGTTGCGGTTATAACCTTCAAACACAAAAGAAAACATAAAGATAAAGTAGTTGTACATTATAATACTGTAAGCCGTGATTTAAAATTCTTTATTTTTTCATTCACAGTTGCCTTATTATGCGGATTTATTCCAAGCGAACTACAATCAGTAAAAATATGTTTAGGTGCTCTATTAGTATTAAGTTACTTTATTTACATTATTAAAATCGTAAAAGAAAATAGAGAAAGCGAAAGTGATGTCCCAGACCTATACTTTGCCTTTGGCCATAACAAAATCATGAAAAAGAAACAAGCAATATTATTAGTCCTATTCCAAGCAATAGTCGCTTTAACACTTATAATCATAGGTGCTGAAGTATTTGTCGATTCAATTTCATATGTATCAAAATTATTAAACATTCCAGCATTTGTACTAGCAATCATCATTACACCAATTGCTACTGAACTTCCAGAAAAATTTAATAGTGTCATTTGGATATCTAGAGAAAAAGATACACTAGCACTAGGAAATATCACAGGAGCCATGATGTTTCAAGCCTCAATTCTTCCAGCAGTTGGAATTTTACTAACTGATTGGACACTAAATAGTTCTGGAACAATTATTTCATCACTAATAGCAATCGCCTCAGCAACCCTTCTATTAACAGAACTAAATATGAAGAAACATATGACTGTAAAGATGTTATTACTATGTGGACTATTCTATTTTCTATTTTTAACACTAGTTTTAATAGGAGTTATAAGATAGTAAAAACTTACCTAAATGGTAAGTTTTTTAATAAATAAAACTAAAAAACAATTTTAAAAGGATTGTGTAAAGTACCATTACCCGATAACCTAAAATTATTATCCAAAGAAACCACAGGCAAAATTCCAATTTCATTATATGATGGTCTAATATCAGGAAAATAAGTATTTCCAACATAATATATTCCATCAGTATCCTCATCAATAGTCAAAGTCCAAATTGCATTATTAACGCTACTAGAAGCAATATAATTTACATAATTACCTTTATAACACACTTTCTCATTTTTAAAATACAAATTAAGTTTCCCACATAATAATTGATTAGAATTAATCTCTAAATACTCTTTTAAACTAATAAGTTCAATTTGTTTAACAATCTTTCTATAATTATCCTCTACAATATTTAAATAGTCGTAATTTAAATATTTATTTAATGTAGAATCATTCCATTTACTAGAACCACCTTCATCATAAGGCATATGAGCAAAAACCTCATTTCTAATTAATTTAACTTCATTCTTATCCAAAGATAAAACCCTCCATAACTCATTATTGAAAACAATATAATTATTCGGATTAAACCCTTTATACAAATATCTTTCCTCTTCATATTTATCTTGATATAAACCATCACCCTTTGTAACTACAGGAACATTTACACCATTAAAATTAAATCCAATAACTATCATAATTAACTTTAATAAAAATTCCATTATTCCTCCAATCATTAAATTATTACCCCAAAGCCCTTTTTACCCTTCTACATATATCCTACTGCGCTGGCCTATCAAATTCCTTCTTTTTATGTAAAAAAATAAAAAAAATTTGCTATAATTTATAATAGGTGAAGTAAATGACAAAAAAACAAAAAAATAAATTAATAATACCCATAATACTAATTTTAATTATTACAATAGTATCATATTTTAAATATGATATTGATAAAATATTTAATCAAATATTACCAAAAGAAGAAATAAAATCTTATAGCCTAAAAGAAATACCTGAATATGACCATAAAGATTATATTGTAATTAACAATAATATTCCAAACTTTAATGAAGAAGACTATACTAAAAAAGCCTTTGAAAACTATAGTAACTTAGACTATTTAGGAAGAGCCATGGCAGCATACGCCAATATAGGAATAGAATTAATGCCAACCGAAAAAAGAGGATCAATTGGTATGATAAAACCATCTGGATGGCACACAATAAAATATGATATAGTAAATGGTAAATATCTATATAATAGATGTCACTTAATTGGCTATCAATTAACAGGTGAAAACGCCAATGAAAAAAACTTAATAACATGTACAAGACAAATGAACACTGGTGCTATGTTAGATTATGAAAATAAAGTAGCAAATTATATCAAAGAAACTAATAATCACGTATTATATAGAGTAACACCTATATATAAAGACAATAATTTACTATCAAACGGTGTCCAAATAGAAGCAAGTTCAGTAGAAGATAAAGGAAAATCACTTTCATTTAATATATTTATATATAATGTTCAAGATGGTATACAGATAGACTATAAAACAGGAGATAGTAAATTAAAACAATAAAAAATTAGGAAACAAACTCCTAATTTTTTATTAGTCTAAAATTAATTTAACGTAATATTGCTCTTGCTAAAATTTCTCTACTTTTTTTATTAATTTTTACTTTAGATAACTTATCATCTTCTACGCAAGAACTAGTTTCTAAGCAAGTGCTTATTTGTTCTATATTATCTTCACCATAATTTTGTTCAATATCATATAATTTTAATATTTCATCTATAGAATTTTCATCCAAAAACCTTTTAATTGTTTCTTCATACGATAAAGTAACGCCTGATAGTTTACTTTCTAATAGCCGAATTTGAAAAAAACCATAATTCATCGCATTTTCTAAAAACAATAAAATATCTTCAAATGATACTAAGGTACCATAATATTCTTTAATTATAACTTGTAACTCTAAAATTTTGTTCATTACATCATTATCCATTACCATTTTTTCTTTCATAAAAAACCTCCTTTTAATAAGATTATACAACAATAATATAGCACCGTCAAAAAAACTTAAGAAATAAAAATCTTAAGTTTTAATTTACATTAAAATAATTTTTTAAAACATAATCCATAGTAATTTTAACATCTGGAAAAACAGATAAGTTTTCAAGTTCTTTTCTAGAAAACCACCCAATATCATAACTTTCATTACTAATTACTAGATCAGTAATTTCATTATTAGGTACAGCAGCATAAATAATATCGAAATGTTTTTCACCATTATCCTTACGATTACACTGAATACCTAAAGGTCTAATCATATCATCTTCCCTAGGAAAACGCTCTCCAAGAAGCGTAATCTTAATACCAGTTTCTTCATAAACCTCTCTAATTGCTGCTTCCTCTGGAGTCTCTCCATCTTCCATATGACCACCAGGTTGTACCCATTTATCCCATAAATGATGTTTAACTAATAATATCTTTTTATCAATTGGATTAATAACAAACGCCGAAGCGCAAAAATGTCTTTTCATACTACCACCATATTAAATTATAACAAATACTTATATATAAAATCTACCCAAGTTCATCATAACCTTTAGTGTTTACATTTTTTCCGTAAACAAGTAACGTATCCTCTAAATCTAAAGTAGCAAGTAAAACTTCCTCTAATTTATAACCCTTAACCTTAAGTTCATGCATAAGCCAATCCACATCCTTATGCATAACCTCCATAGAATTATCAATAATTTGTCCATCCACAATTAAATTAGCACATAACCCAGTCTTTTTCTTTTTTACCTTTAAATCCTTGTTAGTTGGTGTTTGATAATCCGGTTTAGCCAGAAAACTAATCTCACCATTTGCCTCCATCAAAGCATAATCAACTTCCGAAATATCAAAATAACCATTGATTCTACATTCTTCTAATAAATCATTAATATCAAATTTAGTTTTTCGTAAATTAGCATATAAAATTCTACCATCTTGAATTAACATAGTAGGATCTCCAATAAAAAATTTACGCAAACGAAGACTTTTCATAGAAAGAATAGAAACTAAATAAGCAACAAACCCAAATACAATAACTGCAATTATCCCATGTAAATACTTAGAATCTAAATTTAAAGCCATTTCTGCTGCAAAATTACCAATAGATATTCCGATAACATAATCAAAAACACTAAACTGTGATACCTGTTTCTTACCAATCATTTTAGTAACTAAAAATAATACAACTAAAGAAACTAAACACCTCATAACCACATCAAATAAATCAATTAATTCTTTTTCCATAAAATCACCATTTTTAGTATTACCTTCAAAAAAAAAATTATGCAAAGCATAATTATTTTTTAGGCAATTTAAACTTCTTTTCAAAATCTTTATGATTAAATACAACATCCGTTTTCAAAACTAAAAGCATAACAATAATTACTAACACAGTATAAAGTATATAACCTAACTCTCTATTCTTAAGTACATATACAATAGACGCAATTGCAAATAAAATTTGAATACCATAAATAATTAAAACAGAAGTCCTATAAGAAAGATTCATATTTAAAAATTGATGATGAATATGTGATTTATCAGGAGTAGCAAAACTTTCTCCCTTTAACCTTCTTCTAACAATAGCAAATAAAGTATCTAAAATAGGAATTGCTAAAATAAGTAATGGAATAATAAATGAAGTTAAAGTAACATTCTTAAATCCAAGTAAAGCAATTACTGAAACCATAAATCCCATAAACATAGAACCCGAATCACCAGCAAATACTGTAGCAGGATGGAAATTATGAACTAAAAATCCTAAAGTAGCACCAAACATTATAAAAGTCATTGTAACATCTAGTCCCATATTTCCCATAATAACTGCAATTATTCCAATAGTTAAATAGTAAATAGCGCTTATACCGCCAGCCAGTCCATCAAGTCCATCAATTAAATTCATACAGTTTATACATGCAACAATAAATAAAACTGTAATTGGATACGCAAGAACCCCAAAATCAATATAGAAACCAAATGCACTTACGTCTTGTAATACAATTCCACCATAGAAAGTTACAACACATGCCGCTGCAAGTTGTCCAGCAAATTTAACAGATGCCTTTATTGAATGAATATCATCTATAATTCCTGTAAGCACAATTAAAAAACTACCAATCAAAATAGAATTCATCATACTACTTTGTTCACCAAAAATCATATAACTAAACAAAAATCCGATAAACATTGCAAGTCCACCAAGTTTTGGTGTCGTTTTCTTATGAATATGTCTATGTCCCTCTTCTGATCTTGGAATATCCAAAGCACCAATATGAAAGGCAAGTTTCTTAATAAAAGGCATTATAAATGCTACCACTAAAAATGTAATTAAAATCATTAGGAAAATTCTTGTAATTAGTTCTTCTCCCATCACTACCACCTCTATTATTAATTTTACCATATTTCAAAAAATAAATCTATTTTTGAATAAAAATTAAAAAAAGAGCACTCGCTCTTAATCCTGATAAAATGCCTTATAAACTTCATAAGCATTATATAAATCAAATTTACTAATAACCTCATATGGCGCATGCATTGAAAGTACTGGAACACCACAATCTAAAACATCTACACCCTTATTGGCCAATATATAAGCAATTGTTCCTCCGCCACCTTCATCAACTTTACCCATATCAGACATTTGATAAACTAAATTGTTTTTATCTAAAATATTTCTAATTTTAGCCACAAATTCTGCAGAAGCATCACTCGCTCCACCTTTTCCACCACTACCAGTATATTTACACAAAGAAATACCATTTCCTAGATAAGCAGCATTATGGCAATCATCAACATCACTATATGTAGGGTCTGCTGCAGAAGTTACATCAGAAGATAACATCTTAGAATTGCATAAAGTTTTTTCCAATACATTATACCCATTTTGACCAGTTTTATCTAAAAGTTTAGCAATAAACACATCAAAATTTGCAGAATACATACCAGTATTACCAACACTACCAATTTCCTCTTTATCAGCAAGTAATGCAATAGAAGTACGCTTTGGATTTTTCAAATCAATAATAGCCCTCAAAGTAGCATAAGCACAAGATCTATCATCATGACCATACCCAGCAATCATACTAAGATCAAAACCCAAACTACGGGCTTCAAATGCTGGAACCAATTCTAACTCTGCACTAATAAAGTCTTTTTCAATAATGCCATATTTTTTATTTAAAATATCCAAAATATTTAATTTAACTTTTTCCGAAGCATCTTTATCATCATAAGGAATACTACCAACTAAAACATTTAAATCCTCACCAGCAATGCCTGATTCTAAAGTTTTCTTTTCCTGTTTTCTTGCTAAATGTGGTAATAAATCTGTAATAGTAAATATTGGATCATTTTTATCATCACCAATACGAACATTAACAACCTCTCCACTACTTTTAACAATAACACCTCTAAGCATTAAAGGAATTGCAGTCCATTGATATTTCTTTATTCCACCATAATAATGTGTTTTAAATAAAGCCAAACCACCAGATTCATATAAAGGATTAGGTTTCAAATCAAGTCTAGGCGAATCAATATGCGCCCCTACCAAATTCAAACCTTCCTCAAGCATAGTATCTCCAATAACTGCAGCATAAATAGCCTTTTTTCTATTTACAAAATAAACTTTATCACCTGGGTTTAAACAATCTACTTCATCAATATTTACAAATCCATTTTCTTTAAGTAAAACTTCAGAAAATAAGGTGCATTCCCTTTCAGTCCTGCACCTATTTAAAAATTCTATATACTCACTACTAAAATCCATCACTAACGCTTTTTTATCCCCAGATAATCCTTCAAAACCACTTTTTTTATTGTCAAACAATTGATCTTTCAATTTTTGACCCTTAGTTTTATCCATATTATCTCTCCATTCTGGTTTTAGTATATCCAATTATTAAAAATTTAAACCATTATCCACTAAATTTACATTATCAAGTAAAACTCCAGTACCCTCAACAACACAAGTTAAAGGACTTTCAGCAATAAATACTGGTACTTTAAGTTCGTGTGCTAATAATTGATCAAAACCATTAAGTAAAGCACCACCACCAGTTACCACAACACCTTTATCAACAATATCTGCAGATAATTCTGGAGGTGTTTGCTCTAAAACTGCTTTAGCAGTATTTATAATTGTATAAATACTTTCTCTTAATGCCTCTTCAACCTCATCAGAAGTAATAGTTACAGTATGTGGTAATCCAGTAACTAAGTCACGACCTCTAACTTCCATTTTTTCGTTTAAAGCACCTGGAAAAACAGTACCAATTGTAAACTTAATATCCTCTGCTGTACGATCACCAATAAGTAATTTATATTTATCTTTTAAATATTTCATAATATCACTATCAAAAACATTACCCGCAATTTTAATAGAAGAAGAAGTAACAATACCACCTAAAGATAAAATTGCAATATCAGTAGTTCCACCACCAATGTCGATAATCATATTACCACTAGGTTTTGAAATATCCATTCCTGCACCAATAGCAGCAACTTTTGGTTCTTCTTCAAGAAATACTTTTCTTGCTCCAGTTCTTTCCGCCGCTTCTGTAATCGCATTTTTTTCTACTTGAGTAATATTCGAAGGACAACAAATTAAAATTCTAGGACGAGCAAAAAAACTTCTACCATTTACTTTTCTAATAAAATGGTTAAGCATTATTTCCGTAATTTCAAAATCCGCAATAACTCCATCTTTCATAGGTCTAATAGCCTTAACCCTTCCTGGAGTTCTACCAAGCATATCCCTAGCCTCTGTTCCAACCGCTAAAGGTCTTTTTGTGTCAGCATCTATAGCCACTACACTAGGCTCATTTAAAACGATTCCTTGCCCTTTTATATATATAAGTACGTTTGCTGTTCCTAAATCTATTCCAATATCTTTTGAAAACATATATATCACCTTTTTCCTTCTAATATTATAACACAGAGCATCCCATTTTAATAGATTAACTAGATAAATTTAAATACTTTTTTTTCGTTGATTCCCCGCCCTTAATATGTCTAATATCCATGTGATATTTAAGTATTTGCTGAACAGATAAATATAAGCCCTCATCAATAACTTTTAATCTATCTTTCAAATCTTTATGAACAGTACTTTTTGATACATTAAATACCTTTGCAATCTCTCTTAATGTATCGCCTGTATCAATCATATATTCCGCTTCCAATATAACTCTCTTAACAATATCATTTTCCAAACATATCGCCCCTTTATTTAAGTATATAAATTTGGAAAAATAATTAGACCAAAATATAATATATAACAATAAATAGGCGCCAAATAATTTTATAATTGATCTAATAAAATTTTTAAATAATTACTATCCTCTATTTTATTAATCCCAAAACATTTTTTACCTAATTCCTTAAATGAGGCTCCACAGTGATATAAAATACTATCATCGATAATTATAAACCTATCATGAAATTTATAATTATTAATTATTTCAATATTATCATACTGTTTCATATATTTTGTTATTGCTGTCTTATCAATATTTTTAGTATATATTTTTATAGGAACTGTTATATTTTTAATTAAATTAAATAACGTCCTCCCAGCATAATTATCTATAATTATTATTTTTTCTTTAGCATTAGTTAATATTTCCATCATCAAATTATATGCATCATATATTTGCCCTTCAAAAAACAAATGATTATTTGGAGTATTTTGAAAATTATCAAAAGTCTCCTTTAAAAACTTTATATCATCATCGTGTTTTAAAACCAAACTATTTATATACCTTTGTTCCAATAAACTATTAGACATAAATTTTCTCATGGCTACAAAAGCACGCATAATATCTACACTTATTTGGGCAGCTTTTTCCGTTCTCAGTACTGAAGCAAGCATCGCAACACCCTGCTCAGTAAAAACGTATGGTAACTTTCTAACCCCACCTTGATTACCAATTTTTGAAGTTCCATTTTGGAACTTCAAACCATTATATTCTTCCTTTGTTAACTGAAAATAAAAATCTTCTGGAAATCTATTAGTATTTCTTTTAACCGCTTTATTTATATCCTTTGTTCCATTCGCACATCCATACAATTTTGCTAAATCTGAATCCAACATCACCTGTTTACCTCTAATTTCATATATCATATTTTTAATATCATTATCCTTAATCATAATTTCATTCATTATAAACACCTCCATTTTCAAATAAGCCCTTTTATTCCCTCATCTATAATATACAATTTTTGTATATCAAATCCCTGCTTCAAACACAAAAAAATTGCACTTTTATGCAATTTTATAATTTTTTATAATAAACACTGTACACTCTTTAATTTTCCATTTATTATCCACATTAACTAACTCAAAACTAGTAATAATTTCTTCTGCTTGATTAATATCATCTACAACATTACCTTCATTATCAACAATATAACAATATCCTTTTATAATTCATTTATATCCTTAGTAACGCTTAAGTCGCCCAGACAAAAGATTAGCCAAAGGGTCAAATTTATCATCGTTATATGCATTACATATCTTATCATTTTCCCTTAACGCTCCATTTATATATTCACTCATTATTACCCTCAAATCCGCTGGCGTTTTATCAGGATTATTAACAATAATCCTTATACACTCCCAAGCGCTTTCCAAATCAAGTTCCATAACTTTTTCTAAAACACCGACTATTTCATCTTTAAAGATTGGCGCTAACGCACGAGCTAAATCAATTAAATTATTAAATGATACAACATTTATATTATCATCAAAAGATGATGATTTTTTCTTTTGTTTAAGAAAATTTTCATTAGCCCTAAAAGCTAAATCCAATATTTCGACATAACAATTGGTATCCAATACATTCTTATCTGTTAACAAGTCTACAAGTGACTGATCCCCAAGGGGTATATTATAAACATAAGCATGAGGGGTAATAGCCTTATACGACTTATAAGCAGCCATCATAATAGAAATTCTGTCAGGCCTTTTTTGCACGTCTTCATTATAGTAGATTTCCTTCATTTGTTTTTTAAACATTGTTATCCCACCATAACGTAATCTAAACGTTTTACATGCAACCGCCAAATAAAGTTTATCCGCCAATAAAAGACGATGTGTCCTCTTATTTACTTTGTATTTTACTGTAGTTGGACTTTTTATTGCACTATCATTAACCTTTTTTTCGGCAAAATAATTCTGCGGATCACCATTATTAAGACCTACAACATCTTTTTTATCACCTTGATAAACAGTAATAATACCTTTTCTTTGAGAAACTGCAACAGCAATACAATCTAATTGTTTTGCAACCCTTTCAGCAGTCCTATGCCTCATTCCAGTTTCAAAAGTTTGAATATTTTTAAGCGGTAATAACTGAACATTGGCCGCGATAATTGTATCCATACTAGAATTTAATATAATCGCACCGTCTAGTTTAGCAAGTTCAAATATCTTTTCAGGAGAGTAACTTTGATTAACATAGAACCCTCCATCCATAATTTCATTAAGGTTTTCTCCACCGCCAATTATAATAAGTGCTCCTAATTTGGCAGATACAATATTCTTCAAAGCATCAATAAAACGTGGATTCCTTTCTAAAATATCATTATACATAAAAACACCCCTCAATTAAAATATAAACATATTATACTTAAAAAAACACACTTGTCAAATTGAAAAAATTGACAACAAAAAAAGATATTTATCAAAAATATCCTTTTATAATTCATTAATATTTTTATCATAATATTCTTCAGGATTAACATAGGTACCATTAACTTTAATTTCAAATACAAAATGATTACCCAAATCCTTATTCATATTTGATACACCACTTTTACCAATGATATCCCCTTGTTTTACCTTATCATCTTTTTTTACCTTTACATCAGTTAAAGTTTGATAAATAGTAATCACTTTATCAGAACTTTGAATTTCAACAATAGTTCCTAAAAGTTTATCCTCTTTAACACTAGTAACAGTTCCATCTAATGAACTAGCAACATCAAAAGCCCCTTTAGGTCCACCATATGCAACACCACTATTTTGAATATAAGTTTGTTCATAATTAATTATAGAGTTTTCTTGTTCTTTTTCACTGCCTTTATAATTATAAAAATTTTGAACAATCTTAATTGAATCATCTATATAAGGTCTCATTATAACTGATTCAGTATTCACAACAGGAATATCATCACTACCAAACAACCTAGAAACATATTGCATATCATCATCAGTTGCCTTATCACTAGGCGCTAAATTCTTATTTGAAAAATCAACATAATAAAGTGCTCCTAGCAATAATGCAAATAATCCAGTATACATTCCATAAAGAACTGGTTTTTTCAACTTAATTTTCTTCATAATTTCACCTCTATTATCATTTTGAACATAAAAGGATAAAATTATACTATATTTTTTTAATTTCTGTTCCTTGATAATAATATTTTAAAATTTTATCATAAGAATAACCTTCTTTAGCCATACCTAAAGCACCATATTGACTCATACCAACACCATGACCAAAACCTTTAGTTGTAATAATAACCTTATCATTATTCTGAATAACATTAAAATAATTAGAACGAAGTTTTAATTTAGTTGCTACATCACGTCCATTAAACTCTACTCCATTTATCTTAATTTTTTTATTACGACCCGTACTAGTTTTTTCTAAAACTTCAAAACTAATTTTATCACTATATTTCAAACCTAATTTATTATAAAAATCAGCAAGTTCAAAACTAGCAGTATCCTCATATGCTGGAGAATCCTCATCCCATGTACTAACCACACTTCTTAAATAAGGAACCTTAGAAGAAAACACTTCCTCACTATTTTCCGTTTTTCCTGTACTAGTAGAAAAAAACAAAGTTTCTGCAATCTCGCCATTATAACTTAAATATTCCCCCTTTGTTTCAGTAACTGCTGTTTTTAATTTGTTAATCTTAGACACATATTCATCTTTCCACTTTTCTTTTAACTTTTCGTCAGATAAATATACCTGATTATCAACCGTATTTACAACATCATAATCCTTAGATTCATTTTTTTTCATTTGAATTAAAGCATAACTTCGTGCGGCTACTGCCTGAGCCTTTAACGCCTCAAGTTCAAAACTAGTAGGCATCTCCCCTGCTAAAACCCCTTTAACATATTCTTCAAAAGGAACCTCTACAATTTTATCTGCACTTACATCTTTTACCCTTATCACTTTATTAGAAACATAATGAAATTTAATTTCATCAGTTCTGACAAATAAATTGACAATAAAAAAAGGAATAAATACTACTAATAAAGTAATCAAGAGTATTTTTTTCATAGCAAACTTCCTTTCTAAAAAATATTTGTATATGAGAAAAAGTCATATAAGAAATTTACTACTAAATATGATAAAGAAATACTTATCATTAAATATAATACTCGAGAAGCGTAATATTTATTCTTCTTAAATACATTAGTGATATTAATACTATCAAGCGCCCATATTGCCACAAAAGTAAAAATAATATATAAAATAGTTTTTAAAAGCATAATTAACCTCTATTATTAAGCATATCAATACGTTTTTGATGGCGTTCTAATCCAGTAAAAGAAGTATTTAAAAATGCATCAATAATATCCTTTGCCCTAAATAAATGCATATTACCTGCAATAGCAACTACGTTAGCATCATTATCTTGTCTAGAATATTTTATCTCTTTAGCATTATCTACCTTAGCACATCTAACACCTTTAACCTTATTACAAGCAATACTTATGCCAATACCACTACCACAAATTGCAATTCCCTTTGAAACTTCATAGTTAGCAACTGCCTCACCAAGTCTAAAACCAAACTCAGGATAGTCAGTACTAACAGTAGAATCTGTTCCATAGTCAACAACAGTATAACCTTTTTTATTTAAATAATTTGTCAGTTTTTGTTTCAACTTATATCCTCTATGATCAGAAGCAATTCCAATCTTTTTATCAGTTGGTACTTCCATCTGAACAATAGTTTTTTCCTGAAAGTCATTTTGAACAATGTCCTTTAAACTAGTAACTGTATCCATCACTTCTACAGTATCTTCTTTTTCATCAATAAAACTATCTAAACTAGGTTCCCCAACCTCGTCAACTAAATCATCATCAGATACTCTAGCTCCTTGTGTCTCTTCTTCCATTACAATCTCATCTAACTCATCTAGCATTTGTTCATTTTCAAAACTTTCCACAATATTATTTTCTACTTCTACCTTTTGTTCTTCTTTTTTATTTATATTAATATCTTCAATATTAAAACTTTTTGTTTCTTCAAAATCCTTCATAAATCCTCCTCTTATTATTCTTTATAATTATATCATAACCCGAAAAAAAATAACACCAAAAGGTGTTATAAATTATTTTACGAAAGGTAATAAAGCCATAAATCTTGCTTTTTTTACTTCATTAGCAATATGTCTTTGGTGTTTTGAACAAGCACCAGTAATTCTTCTAGGTAAAATTTTACCTTTGTCAGCGCTTACATATTTTTTTACTATATCAGGATCTTTATAATCAACTGATTTACCAGCACACATTTGACATATCTTTTTTCTTTTTCTATAAAAATCTGCCATTGATATCCTCCTTTAATCTAAAAAATTATCATCGATAGATACATTATCACCAAAATCTGCAAAAGGATCATCTTCAATATTCACATTATTAACAGGCGCACTTGGTGCAGGCGCATCTTGATAGTCATAAGGAGTTGGAGCACTTGCTCTAGCCTCGTTTTGCTTTCTAGTATCCAAAAATTGAACATTATCAGCAACTACATCAGTGGTATATCTCTTACTACCATCTTGAGCAGTATAACTTCCTGTTTGAATTCTACCATCAATAGATACTTGACTACCTTTATCTAAATAATTAGCAACATTTTCTGCTTGTTTTCTCCAAACAATAATATTGATAAAATCTGTTTCTCTTTCTCCTTGAGCATTACTAAAAGTTCTATTCACTGCTAAACTAAAACGTGCATATGGAACATTAGAACCTGTATATCTTAATTCTGGTTTTGCGGTTAATCTACCAACTAAACAAACTCTATTCATAAATAGTACCTCTCTTATTTTTCTTCTTTAGTAATTAAGTGACGAATAATATCTTTACTAATTAAAGATAAACGATCAAATTCATTGATTGCTTTATCATCATTAGTTTCGATATTATAAACATAGTAAAATCCGCTTTTAAAATCATTGATTTCGTAAGCAAGTTCTCTTTGTCCCATGTCTTTTTCATTAATTATTTTCGCACCATTATCAGTTAAGATTTTACCAAAGTCTTTAATAACTTTTTTAACTTCATCTTCTCCTAATGTTGGTCTAACGATAAACATGATTTCATAGTTTCTCATTTTTACACCTCCTTATGGTCTGTATGGCTTCCAAAGAAGCAAGGAGTAATTAAATACTCGCATTTAATTATAACAGATTTTTCCACGTTTGTAAATAAAATCCATTATTAATAATATATTAACAACATATTATGTTTATTCAAAAAAGAAATAGCAAATACTATCTCTTTATTTAAAACTATGAATACGATTTCCTATAGGAGTCTCTACTGTTTTTGATAATGATACACTTCTGTTATAATCACCATCACTACCAGCCACTGAAGTAATGTTATTGTTATAGAAACGAATAAAATCCGTATTATAAGAAAAATAATGCCAAATTACAATTTCCTCTAAATCATATACTTTACCTAAATCAACTATTAAACATTGATTACCACTATCCCCCATATATGCAAAGCCACTATTACCACCATGATTATCCATCTGACCATCAACAGCGTTTGAAAAGGCATAAGTAGTATTATTATACGCGTCTGCAGGAACACCATTCTTTAAACCAGAAACATTTTTTCCCTTAGCAACATTAACACCTTTATTGATGGCCTGTATTTCCACCCAATGATTACCTACATTTTCACCATTACCATTAATACAATCTTTTATATATCTAACACCTTTTATTTTTGAACTATCTTCACTACTAGGATATTTTAAATATGTTATTTTAACCTTACCATTTCCATTATTAACACCTGTTTTCATCTCGGTGTTAATAAAATATTTTCCAGAATAATGTTTGGTTTGATTCGTGTGAATACCAGAAGAAGCAGATGTTATTGAATTAGATCCAGCATATCCAGATATATATGATGACCCACTTCCTGCATAAAATACTCCACTATTTAACCCTGATGCTCCAGAACCACCATAATAACCAGAACTACCACTAGCACCACCGTAAGTAATAGCACTATATACACTAGCGCCTCCATTACCAGCAAATCCAAATCCACCTGCAGTACCATTAGAAGTAGCCGAAGAAAATTTAGTAGGTGCAATTCCACCACTAGTTTGCTTAGCCTGTTTTCCTACATAATCATAATATTCATAAGTTAGAACTGCCTCTCTACCTATTAAATCTCCACCTTCGCTACCAAAAGTTCCACCTGCTGCCACCATTATTCTACTTCTCAGTGAAGTAACATTATCCCAATTTCCACTAACTAATCTAACATCAGTTGCTCCGCCACCAGTTGGACCACACGCACCATTGGCATTCTTATCATTAATAGCCCCATTATTAAAACCGGCTATAGAACTGCAAACATTACTGGCATTACCTTGTTGACCAACATAAACATAAAGTTTATCACCTTTAGTCAAATAAATTTCACCTTTAGTATATGCACCACCTTTAGAATTTGTATCACTATATATTTTCCCACCTGAAGCACCCCAAAGTTCTATCTTATAATATCCGTCCTTTTCAGCAATATATTCTTGGACACCACCAGTATATTCAAGTTCATTTCCTTCAAATATAACTGCATAACTACTAGACACTTCATTTGTTCCATCAAATACCTTTGCGACTAAACTTCCTGAATCCGAGTATATTACATCTTTAGATTTTTCTGTAACCTCTACCCATTCATCTTCATCTTTTTGATATGAACACGTTAACGTATCACCACAACCTTCTGGATATGTTATTGTCACTTTTTTATCTGTTTCTGCCTCATTTTCTACAAATGTGGGGACAGATAATCCATTTGTTGTTACCTTCAATTCATTTGATGTAGTTACTTTTCCAACTTTACTTGTTACTCTTACCTTTATAGAATATTCAGTATTTTTAGTAAGACCTGTAAACTTATGAAAATTATCATCAATTATCCATTCCCCACCATTTATGGAATATTCATACTTAGATATTCCACTTTCACTAGAAGCATCCGCAACTACTGTTATTGAATTAGTTGTACTTGAACTAGATAAATTGATTGTCGCTGGATTTTCTGCATCTATCATACAATTATTCGACTGAGTTACTGATGATATTTTACTATCCAACCACGTAGAAATTACACTAGCGTTCGCTATTGTCCATTTTGATCCAACATATACTTTTTCTAGATTTTTAGTTCCCCTAAACATATGATTCATATTTGTAACTTTACTTGTATCAAATGAACATAAATTAATCTTTCTAAGTTCGCTATCTCCGCCTTCATTGTTATAAAACATACTATCCATATTTTCTACATTACTTGTATTCCATGTTCCAAGGTTTATCTCCTTTAATTTGGGACAATGTTGAAATAATGCATTCATTGTTGTTACATTTTTAGTATTAAAGTGCCTTATATCAATTGATTCTAATGAATAACATCTATCAAACATATAGGCCATATTTTCTAAACTATCCGTTTTCCAATTAGATAAATTTATTGTCTTTAAATAAGTATTTTGATCAAACATTGAATTAGTTGATGTAACTTTTGAAACATCAAAATTTGATACGTCAAGTGTAGTATAACTACCATTTCTAAACATTGCGCCCATATTAGTCACTTTACTTGTATCAAAATTTTCTAATCCCTTTATTTCACTTAAAGCACCCTTATTAAAATAATTATCGAACATAAATTGCATATTAGTTACACTGCTTGTATCATAATTAGTTCCAAAGTCTATAGTTTTAAGGTTATAAAATTTAAAGAATAGATAACTAGAATTTTCATTAGCAATTACGCCGCCATTACCACCTATATATAAATCATATTTACTATTATCACTAGCATTAATCATCAGCCATGCCATTACGCTTTTATCTTTTGCTTCTGATACATCCCAACTAACAACTGCATTTTCTGGTACATTTTTATTATCTAAGAAAGTCGCACTTACTATCTTTTCTCTATATTCATCACTATGAAATTCTGTATGAATAACCCTCGGAAAAGCATTCTCTGAAAGTGTTTCATCACACCAACTTTTTATAATTGGTCTTCCTTCGAATATCGCATATAAAGTTATATCTTCACTCGGCATTTGTAATTCTGTTAATCCATCTTTAGCATCTTTATTAGTGTTCCATCCTATAAATTCATATCCTTCTTTACTTGATGTATTGTTTAGGTTTACTACGTCTCCTTCTTTTAAGTATTCGTTATATTTTGTACAACTCTTTCCTCCGTTACTTGTACAGTCATAGGTTACTAGATATCTTTCTGGAGATGTTATTTCTCCATCTTCTCCATTTTGGTAATCATTATTTTGGGTATAGTTTAAGTCT
>JAAWSW010000036.1 GCA_022801735.1 Bacilli bacterium
GATTCTATTAAATTAATTGTTTAAATCAAAAATATACTTTTAATATTCATGAGTTAAATGAAATTTTTGATCAAACAATTAATTTAATAGAATCTAAAGAAGGTATGCTGTTATCTAATGGTTCTAAAGAAAAAGATTATTCTAAAGATTTTAGGACTTATAGAGAAATTGATAATTTTGCCGAAAATTTTATTACTGTTTCATTAGTTAATGATAAAAATGGTGATGAAATATTTGGAATGTGCGGTTTGAGTTATGGTGGAATAGAATTACCAATTATTTATAAAGCGCTTAACAAAACAGCTACTGATATTCTATTGTTAAAATTTTCAAAAGGAATAAATGGATATGCAACGAAACATTCTGTTGAGGTTAGAAACTTTGATGTTTCAGATTATGGCGGTGTTACATTATTTGGATTTAATCCAAATAAAAAATATATTATAGCTGATGATAATTTATTAACTGCAAAAACAATGCAATTAGCATTTAATACTTTTTATGATTTAGGAATAAAAGCGCAAGGAGCATTAGTAGTAAGATATCCAAGCATTAATAGAGTAGGACAAATGTTTATGAAAAATCATGGCGCAGTAGATTTTAATTATTTCTTTGATTATATTCAAGGATTATGTTTCCCAAGTCCATATAGTTTTAGAGATGAACATGATGGCAACGAATATTTAGATTCATTAGGGATTTTTGATGTTAATCGAAGAAAGATAATAGAATGTTTGTATAAAAATCATGATTATAGTGAGCCAACTGAAGTTTCAAGGTTAAAAAGATGACAGTGAGGAGTTAATTATATGAAGGTAATAAGTATTGGAGATTTAGTGTTGGACTATGTTTATAAGGATAGTAAGTTATTAGGTGTAAATGGTGGAATGTCTTCACATAATATAATTGCTAATTTGGCCAGCATGGGTATAAATACTTCTGTTATTGGTGTGTGCGGCGATGACAGTGCTGGTGAAATTTCTATAAAGAGTTTAAATGATTTAAAGGTTGATACTACTAATATCCATAAACTAGATAATATAAATACTAGATGTTTTCATATTAACATGACAGCAAATGGATTTACTTCTAAAAAACGATGCCCTATTTGTAATAAAAAACATTGGTATGATGAAAGTAAAATTGTTATTAATGATGTATTAAAAAATATATCAAAAGAAGATATATTAGTATTAGATAATTTAAATAATATTAATAGTGAAATAATTAAAATGATAGAAAATAAAGTTATGCTTGACTTAGGTCAATATTATGATTTGGAAAAATATTCTAAAAATGATATAAAAGACATTTTTAAAAGGCAATTTGAAATAGTTAATTTAAATGAAAGAGTAGAAAAGTATATATTAAAATTATTTGATATCGAAAATATTTCTAAAATAATTAATTCTAAATTAATTGTAATAACAAGAGGGAATAAAGGTGCAGATTTTATTATTAACAACAAAAAAATACATAAAAAATTAAATGAAGTATCTAAAGAAGTTGACCCTAATGGGGCCGGTGATGCTTTCTTTTCAGTATTTATTTATGAATATTTACAAAATAATCAAATACTTAATGAAGATTATATTGATAATGCATTTAATAATGCTACGAAATTAACACAAAATGTAGTAAAACAAATTGGCGCTAGAGGACATTTACATAAATTATATAAAGTAAAACAAGATGATAATCTTTGTACATGTGAAAATTTTATTTTACATGAAAGAAAACTTCCTAAAAGATATACTATCAATGTTAATAATTTAGAAACTAGAATATTAAATGCTGTAAATAGCGATGCAAAAAACAAATTAAGTAAAATCTCATTTGAAAAATTAAATAATTGTATATTTATAGGTACTGGTGGATCATTTGCGGCTGCAAATTTTGCTTCTAAAGTAGTAAACGATTTATATGGTGTGAATACTTTTGCTGATTTACCTAGAAACATTAAATATAAAAATAATTCTAAGGTAGATAAGTGTTTTATGTTTTCATATTCGGGAACTACTAATGATTTATTAGTAGGTACAGAAAATATTGATAATAGTAAAAAAATAGTGATTACGAAAGGTGAAATATCTAAAGTATGTAAAAAAACAAATATTGATAAAGATAATATTATCTCATATCGTACACCTTCAAATAAGGGGAAAGAAAGAGGCTTTATATCATTTGAAGGTGTTATGGCACCAGCTAGTTTATTTTTAAATTTATATTTTGAAAAATTAAAACGAAACGATATAAATGAATTCATTATAGATTCTATATCTTATTGGAAATGTTATTTTGATAGTTTATTCAAAGAAGATAAGAGGAATTTAAAAAGTATTTTTAGAAGAGGAAATATAATAAATATATTCCATGGAGATTTTACTTCTTCTGCGGCTATAGACTTAGAAAGCACATTTATAGAATCTGGGGTGTTTAATGTATTACTTCATGAAAAGAAAAATTTTTCTCATGGAAGATTTATAAATTATGAACATTTAAGTGGTAAAATGAATATTTACTTAAAAACAAAAAATGTATCATTATATGAAGAAAAGTTATTAAAATATTTATCTCAAGATAAAAATATTATTATTGAAAGTAGATATGATGGATTACTTGCAGAATATGATTTATTAATTGCAGTACAGTATTTTATTTATCATATTTCAAAATTATTAAATATAGATATATCAAAACCTAATTATAGTGAAGATGCTATGAAAATCTATTTTTATAAAGGTGATTTATAAAAATAGATATATTGTTGTATTTTTATATTTAAATAAAAAACAAGCCCGATTAAATAATTATCTTGCTTGTTTTTTACTTGAAATAATTGAGTGAAAGTGGTATAGTAACGCTTGTAGTTTGCTGTAATTTTGAAAGGAAAATAATTATGAACAATTTACAAATATTAAAAACGGTTAAACAAGGAATAGTCGATAGAGAAGGCAGCTTAGAATTAACTGGATATCCACATATAGATAAACCTTGGCTTAAATATTATGATGAAGATTTTTTACAAAGACCATTACCACAAGCAAGCATATATGATTATATGAAAGAAAGCTCTGAGCCATATCAGGAATATCCTGCAATAAGTTATTATGGTAATGAAATAACTTATGGACAGCTTTATGATAACATTGATAGTGCATCTAAAGTACTTACATCTTTAGGCGCTAGCGAAAATGATAGAATCTTGTATTTAATGCCAAATATTCCAGAAACTGCTTATTTATTTTATGGTGGTTCTAGAATAGGCGCAGTATCTGATTATGTTGATCCGAGACCAGATAGTTTAGATCTAAAGGTAAGTGCGAATAATATTTTAGAAATTTTCAAAACTGAAAAAGCAAAATATATTGTCGCATTAGATCAATGCTATTTAGGATTATTAAAACCAATTGAAAACGAACTTAAAGAATTAGGATTAGAAAACATAGTAATTGTTTCAGCGCAAGATTCTATGACGATTTCATCAAAATTAAAATATGCAAGTGAAAATATTAAATTTAATGGAATGGCAAATTTTATTCAAAAAAATAAACACATGAAACTTATACAAAAGGGTGTGAAAGAAGCAATACTAACTTCACCGATAGAAATACTAAATTATTCGGATTTACTATCAGATAATATTTATACAACTATTAATCAAACAACTATTAATCCAGATGATTTAGTAGTAATAACTCATACATCTGGGACTAGCGGAAGACCAAAACCAATTCCATTAACTCACAATAACTTAAACGCATTTGTACATCAAACATATGGTGCTAAAATGCCGTTTAAACCAGGTGATAGAGTTCTTCATATACTTCCTTATTTTGCTGCTTTTGGATTATCAAACGTGCTTCATACTGGATTATGCAGAGCCACTAATTTAATAGAAATACCAGAATTAGAATTAAATCATTTTGGAAAACTTGTAGTATCAAACAAAGCCAATATTGTACTTGGACCAGGTAGTTGGTATTTATCGTTTTTAAAAGACCAATTTTTACAAAATAAAGATTTATCGTTTATAAAATATATAACTTATGGCGGGGATTTAATGGCTTCAAAAGATGAAGAAGAAATAAATAATTTTTTAAGTGAACACGGTGCGAAATGTGTACTTTCAAAAGGTCATGGAATGAGTGAAGTCTCTGGTTGTTCATCAAATGCAACAGCCGATTTTAATGATTTAGGAACAATGGGAATTCCACTACCTCATACTACATATGGAGTAGTAGATCCTAAAACTAAAGAAACATTAAAATTTGAAGAAGATAAGGATTATATTGAAGGGGAATTAATAATTTCTTCAGAATGTATGACCAAAGGAATATTAGATGGTAAAACAATTGTAGAACATAAAGTATATGATGGTAGAGAGTTTATTTTAACTGGCGATATAGCTAGAATGAATAAAGATGGAAAACTAAGATTTATATCAAGATTAGGGAGAAATTTTGTTAGATTTGATGGTTGTAATATAAAACCAACTAAAATAGAAGAAGTTATTGAAGCATGTCCAGCAGTTAGATATTGTGTTGTTTCTCCGTATTATGATGAAGAAAAATTTGGTAATTTAATTAAAGTTAATATAGTACTGGAAGATGGTGTCATTTTAGATGAAAATGAAAAAATAACCTTTGTAGAAGAACTTTTAGAAAAATATTTTAAAACTTCTTCATTGCCTTCAAGATATATTCCGAGTAAAGTATCATTTATTGATGAATTACCATTAACAAAAAACGGTAAAATTGATTATAAATCATTATCAAATCAAGAATTAACTGGTGATGAAATTAATATAAAAATAGATGAAACAAATATTGCGATAAGTAATATTGAAGTAACTGGTCCTGTCAAAGTAAAAACTTTAAAAAGAATAAAATAAATATATTAAATTTGTGCTATAATCATTATAGTAGGAAGGGACATAAATATGGCTAGTACACAAATAATATTAAATATATATTCATTTATCATTTTATTAATTTTATCATTAGTATTTTTTAGTAAACAAAGAATGCGCCATGTAGAAGATAATACATATGCTAAAATATTATTAACGACAATTGGAACTTTATTGGTAGGTATAATTTTAGGAGCCTTAGTTTCACAAAATATCAATGATATTTTAACAATCATGTTGAATAAAGTATATCTTATAGGTTTAACAGTTATAATAACTTTATTTTCATTTTATACATATAATGTTTTTAAAAAAGGACAGAATTTAGAAACAGTTAGATCATTTTATATTGTTCTTTATGTATTGAATTTTATAATAATTTTACTTGCTCCTTTAAATATAGAAATTAATGAAAATGGCGCAATACCAACTGGACTTGCGCTTTATTATACTTTCTCATATTTAACAATTATGTATATTGTAATGTTAATATTTTTAGTTATAGATAGAAAGAATTTAAAAAATCCAAAATATATTCCAATTATTTTAATAATAATTAGTTTTATTGTATTTGCTTTTATTCTTGCAATAATGCCAACATTAAATTATTTTTTAAATCCGCTTGTAGTGTCAATAATACTAATAATGTATTTTACAATTGAAAATCCAGATATAAAAATGATGGAAGAGTTATATAAAAATAAAAAAATTATTGAAGGAAATATCGAAAGTACTTCTAACTTTCTTTTTAAAGTTTCACAGGATATGAAAACACCAGTAGATCAAATAATTAATATTTCTTCAAAAAAATCCGATGATGATTTAAAGAAAATTAATAATTTAAGCAAAAATTTAAAACATATTATAAGTGATACTTTAGATGTTAGTACTATGTCATCTAAGGATTTAAAGGTTTATAATACAAAATATAATCCTAGAAATATATTTGATGAAGTAAAAGTGATGGCAAAAAACAAGTTAAATGATAAAGTGAATTTTGAATATAATGTATCTACTTCTTTACCTAATTATGTATGTGGTGATTCAATAAAGTTAAAACAAATATTGGTTTTAACTTTGGAAGAATGTATTAAACATACAAAAGAAGGTTTTATTTCTTTCGATGTAAATACTATTATTAAATATGGTGTTTGTAGGTTTAGTATTGATATTACTGATAGTGGGGAAGGAATAAGTATTAATAAGATAAATGAAATATTAAGTTTAGATGTTTTATCAGAAGATGATTTTGATAATGAAGTAATCAAGTTAGTTAATGTTAGAATGATGGTTAATAAACTTGGCGGTAGTTTTATGATTAAAAGTGAAGATAAGAAAGGTACTACTGTAAATATAGTTTTAGATCAAAAAATATATGAACCAGATTCTAAAAATAAAGATGCGATAAAGAAACTTGCTATTTACGAAAGTACTTTAAATAAAGGTAATAATATAATGGTTGTTGATGATGATGTTAAAGAATTATCTTATATAAAAAAATATTTAGAAAATAAAGGAATGAGCGTTAGTAGTTCTTTATACGGTAATGATGTGATAGAAAAATTAGAGGAAAACTATGATTTTGATTTGATAATATTAGATGATGAAACTAATACTTGTAGTGCTTTAAATATACTAGAAGAGTTAAAGAAAATTGATAACTTTAATATTCCAGTGGTAGTTATGATTAATGATAATAAGGAAACAATAAGAAAGCATTATTTAAAAGATGGCTTTACTGATGTAATAAGAAAATCTAATGTAAAAGAGGAATTAGATAGAGTTTTAAATAGGTAAATCTTTATGGTTTACTTTTTTTAATTTCTATAATATAATTATAACGTACGTTATATAACGATAGTTATGATAGGAGAAAAGATATGCCGCCAATAAGAAAAGTACAAAGGGAAGATATTATTAATATATCTTTAGAAATACTAAAAAATGAAAGTATGGATAGTTTAAATGCAAGA
The DNA here is from genome assembly GCA_022801735.1 of Bacilli bacterium. GTDB lineage: Bacteria > Bacillota_I > Bacilli_A > RF39 > UBA660 > Coprosoma. Next base: position 6,886 of record JAAWSW010000036.1, read on the forward strand.
AGAATTGCTAGTGAACTTAACTGCTCGGTTCAACCAATCTTTTATAATTTTGAAAATATGGATGATTTAAAAACGGCCGTTTTTGAAGCAATGTATAATAAATATCTTGAGTATATGAATAAAGGTTCTAAAGAGGAAAATGCATATAAAGGTATGGGCCTTGCATATATTAGGTTTGCTAAAGATTATCCAAATTATTTTAAAACAATATTTATGAATAAAACTGATCTTACGCCAGATGTATTTATTGATAATGATGATATGGGTAATAATATTATAAAGTATGGAATGGAATTTACTGGTTTTGATTATGAAACGCAAAAAGATTTTCATTTGAAGGTTTGGATTTTTACACATGGTCTTGCTACTTTAGTGGCTACTAAAACAGTAAAAATTAGTGATGAAGAAGTAGAAAAATTATTGAAAGAAACAGTAATGGAAATGGTTACTGGAATAAAGAGAGGATAGAATATGGAAAATGTAATTGAAGTTAAAGATTTAACAAAAGAATATAAAAAACTAAAGGCAGTAGATGATTTATCTTTTGAAGTTAAAGAAGGGGAGATTTTAGGTTTACTTGGTCCTAATGGAAGTGGTAAATCAACAACGATAAATTGTATCTTGTCGCTACTTAATTTTCAAAAAGGTTTTATTAAAATATTTGGTAAGGAAATGAAACCTGATTCTTATGATTTGAAAAGACAAATTGGTGTCATCTTTCAAGAGGTGGCTGTCTTTGAAGAATTAACTGTATATGATAATGTTGATTATTTTTGTGGTTTATATATAAATGATAAAAAACTTAGAGAAAAATATGTTAATGAGGCTTTGGAGTTAGCCGGGCTTTTAGATTATAAAAAGTTTTATCCTAAACAATTATCTGGCGGATTACTTAGAAGATTAAATATTGCCTGTGGTATTGCTCACAAACCTAAATTAATATTTTTAGATGAACCAACAGTAGCCGTTGATCCACAAAGTAGAAATAATATTTTAGAAGGTATTAAAAAATTAAGAGATAATGGGGCTACTATAGTTTATACAACTCACTATATGGAAGAAGTAGAAATTCTTTGTGATAGAATTATCATTTTGGATAAGGGCAAAATTTTGGCTAGTGGAACGGCATCTGATTTAAAGGAATTATCTGAAATAGATGAGAAGATTACTGTAGAGATTAGTGAAATTGATGAGAGTATTTTAAATGAAATTAATAATTTAGAAAATGTAGATGACTTTACTTTTGAAATGAATGTACTTACCGTTAAATATAAAAAGGGCAAAAACAATTTAGGAGAGCTTATAAACTTTTTAAAGAAAAACAATGTAACTTATAATAAAATCTTTTCGGAAAGACCTACTTTGAATGATGTATTTTTAAGTTTAACTGGTAAGGAACTTAGAGATTAATGTTTTGGCACAATTTTAAGTATTCTTTAAAAGTTTTATTTAAGAGTAAGGTTTTAATTTTTTGGACGTTTGCCTTTCCAATTTTAATGGGAATTTTCTTTAACTTGGCTTTTTCTGATATTGAAAATAGTGAGAAGTTAGATGTTATAGATATTGCAGTTGTTAAAAGTGATGAGTTTGATAAAAATATTATTTTTAAGGAAGCCTTTGAAAGTTTAAGTGATAGTGATGATAAACTTTTTGATATTGATTATACTAATTTAGATAAGGCTAAACAGTTACTTGAAGATGATAAGATTACTGGTTATTTAGTATTTAATGATGATATTAATATTGTAGTTTCTTCTAGTGGTATTAATGAGACTATTTTAAAATATGTGGTTAATGAAATTAGTAGTAATGCTGAGATGATTAATACTCTTGCTGCAAATGATATTAATAATGAGATAGAGAAGGGTAATTATAATATTAATTATGAAGAAATTTATGCTGGTGCTTATGCGCTTGTAAGTAAAGATACGGCTAAACTTCATAATATTTCTAATAAGAATTTAAGTTATACAATGATTGAATATTATACTTTAATCGCAATGGCTTGTTTATATGGTGGTATTTTATCTATGTATATTATTAATTATAAACTTGCTAATATGAATAGTGTTGGTAAAAGAACGGCTATTTCGCCAGTTCATAGAGGACAGATGCTTGTTAGTAGTTTGCTTGCTAGTTATGTAGTTCAGTTAATCTGCGTTGCTATTTTGTTTGTATTTACAATTTTTGTTTTGAATGTTGATTATGGTGATAATTTGCCGATGATTATTTTGCTTGCTCTTGCTGGCTCACTTGCGGGTCTTTCACTTGGTGTAATAGTGGCTACTTTAATTAAGGCTAATGAAAATGCAAAGACTGGTATTTTGATTGCTATTACTATGCTTGGTTGTTTCTTATCTGGAATGATGGGTATTACGATGAAGTATATTGTTGATACAAATGTACCTTTAGTTAATATGATTAATCCTGCTAGTATGATTACTGATGGTTTTTATGCTTTATATTATTACAGTACTTTAGATAGATTTATTTTTGATATTGTTAGTTTACTTGTGTTTTCTATTTTGCTTATTTTTATTTCATATTTTGGTTTAAGGAGGCAGAAGTATGACAGTATTTAAATCATTTTGGAAAGTCCTTTTAAAGTATAAAGGAACGATTATTTTATATTCAATGATCTTAATTATCTTTGGGGCGATTAATATGTCTACTTCTGATAGTAGTGTTAATTTTGAAGATAGTAAGCCTGATGTACTTATTGTAAATGAGGATAAAGGAAATAAAGTTTCTGATAATTTAGTTAAGTATATTTCTGATAATAGTAATATTATTAACGACCTTAAGGGTGAAGATGAGATTAATGATGCTTTATTTTATAGGAATGTAAATTATGTTATTTATATTCCTAAGGATTATGGAAAAGATATTATGAATGGCAAAAATCCTGAGATTGATATTAAGTCTACTGGTGATTATCAAGCAAGTTTGGCAGAGATGATGCTTAAGAGATATATTCAGGTTCAAAATATTTATAAGTTGAATATAAGCAGTGAAGATGAGTTTATTAAACTTATTAATAACAATCTTTCTAAGGATGCAAGTGTTGAAATTACTTCTAAGTTAGATACTAATAAACTTTCTAATGTTTCTACGTATTTTTCATTTGCTAGTTATAGTATTATGGCGGTAATAATTTTTATTATTTGTTTAGTATTATCTAGTTTTAAGGAAAAGACAATTAATAAAAGAACAATTATTAGTAGTATGAATTATAAAAAATATAATAGGAATCTTTTGCTTGCTAGTTTTGGTTATTCATTTATTTTGTAGGTATTTTTTATTGTTCTTGGAATTATTATGCTTGGTGATATTATGTTTACAAGTAGGGGACTTGTTTATATGCTTAATTCGTTTGTATTTACTATTTGTTGTTTAACGATTGCTTTATTTATAAGTACTCTTGTTACTAATAAAAACGCTGTTAATGGAATTGTTAATGTGGTAGCACTTGGATCTTCTTTCCTTTGCGGGGCTTTTGTGCCTGCCGAGTGGCTTCCTAATTCTGTTTTAACTTTCGCGCATATTCTGCCTACTTACTGGTATATTAATTCTAATGATTTACTTAAAACTATAGAGGTCATAGATTTTACTAGTTTGGAACCTATCTTTATTAATATGTTAGTGGTTTTAGGCTTTTCTATTTTGTTTATTATTTTAAATAATGTTATTTCTAAATATAAACAGAAAGTTTCATAATTAGGTATTTAAAAACGGATTAGAAATAATCTGTTTTTTTTGTCGAAAAATTAACAAAAAGTTATTGACACGAATAACGAACATTTGTTACGATATAAGTGTAGTAAACATAATAAGCAAAGGGGGAAGATAAAATGTTAGAACTACAAAATTATAATGAAAAAACATTTGATGATATTAAACAAACCGATGAATTTGGTAATGAATATTGGGAGGCTAGAGAATTGCAAGCGGTGTTAGAATATAAGGAATGGAGAAATTTTAAAAAGGTAATAGAAAAAGCAATGATCGCTTGCAATGCTAGTAAATACAATACATCAGACCATTTTGTTGAGTTCAACAAAATCGTTGAAGCAGGAGCAACAACTAAAACAATTTTAGATTATAAACTATCTCGATACGCGTGTTATTTAATCGTTCAAAACGGTAATCCTAAAAAGGAAGTTATTGCGTTAGGTCAAACTTATTTTGCTATCCAAACAAGGAAACAAGAAATAACTGAGCAAGAATATGAATCTTTATCAGATGATGAAAAAAGATTTTATCAAAGAATGTTAACTAAAAAAGGTAATTATTCATTAAATAAAGCTGCTAAGAATGCTGGCGTTAAAAATATGGCTGAATTTCATAATGCTGGTTATAAAGGATTGTATAACGGTGAAACAGCAAATGACATTGCTAAAAGAAAAGGTTTACGTTATCGAGAAGATATTTTAGATAATATGAATGAAGATGAATTGGTTGCTAATTTATTTAGAATAAATCAGGCAAAACAAAAATTAATTAAAGACAATATCCGAGGTGAAAAAGAAGCAAAGGATGCACATTATGAAGTTGGTAAAAAAGTTAGAAAAGTAATTGCTGATATTGGTGGGACGATGCCAGAAGAAATGCCAACGCCTAAAAAAAGTTTAAAAGAACTTGAAAAAGAATGTAAAAGTAAATTTATTGATAGGATTAAATAACTATTAATAAGAATGAACTTAATAAATGGTATCATATTGATTTATAGTATTATAAATTACAACTTGTAAAGCAGATTATATTTATGATTTGCTTTTTTGTATGTTATAATGATGGTAGATAAATAGTAATTTGAAAGTGAGAAATAATTATGGATGTAGAGAGAATAATAAAAAAAATAGCTTATGAAATTAAAAATAAATATAATACTAACCTTATTAAAATTGAAAACAACGACACGATAATTTTTCCTTTTGTTGATATTATGTCTATAGAAGTGTATCCTATAAAAGTTTATCCAAGTGGAAGGAAAGAATTCTTTGTGTATTTTATCTATGGCGATGAAGAAGATAGTATTAGTAGTGAAGATTTTACAACTATAGACGATTTGATAACAGAAGTGATAAAAACAATAGATTTATATTGGAATAAAAAAATTAAAATTATTACTGAAAAAAAACCTTGGCATTTTTATAAACAAACTAGATATTATTTAGATTCAGAAAATAATTGGCAATTATATGATGAATTTGATAGTAAATTTTTATTAGTATTAAAAAAAATAATTAAAGAAGAAATTTTAGATTTTTCAATTAAAAAGTAATTAGTAAATTACAATTTATGAAGGAGGCAGTTTTATGGCAAGAGTATTAAAAACAAAAGAATTAGTAAACACAAGATTAGCAACCAATTATGGTGGCTGGATGTATTGTGATAAGTGTAATGAAAATATAGGTTATTTATGTTATTCAACTTATGATAGATTAGAATTAAAATATAAATGTAA
>JAAWSW010000037.1 GCA_022801735.1 Bacilli bacterium
TTTTTCAAAAAAAAGCAAGTTTTTCCCTCTATTTTCGGGACTTTAATTAAATAAATTCTATTTTTATCTTTTCGGGAACTTTCCTCTTAATTTAACGGTGGGTTTTGAGTATTAAAAAATAGTTAACGCTTGTTAACTATTTCATCATACTTATTATTGGTATAATTAAAATTAACCTTATTCCAAAATTTAAATAAAAAAATCTAGTTAATAAATAACTAGACTTAATCTCTTATACTGGCTGTTTTCATAGCAGCCCTTGTTCTTTCAATAGATGCAGTTAATTCGGCTTTTCTTTCTAAATCATGTTTTCCACTTTCAAGTTCTTCTTCTGCTCTTCTTTGTTCCTTCAAAATCAAATCAGTGTTTAATTTATCAGGCCATCCAGCAAAATCAACTATAGCAGAAACTTTAGTTCTTGTTACTTCTATAACACCCTCACTAATATATGCGTGTTTCTTCTTTTTATCTTTTTCAATTTCTAAAGTACATGGTTTAACCGCTATAAGCATAGGTTCATGATTAGCCATTATTCCAATATCACCTGTGATAGCATGAAAACTAATAAAATCTACATCATCCTGAAAAAAGATACCTGTAGGAGAAACTACTTCGAATTTAAATGTTTTACTCATAAATTCACCTACTATTCCATAGTTTTAGCTTTTTCAATAACTTCATCAATAGTACCAACCATAAAGAAAGCATCTTCTGGATAATTATCCATATTACCTTCAATAATTTCCTTAAATCCTCTTATGGTTTCACTTACTGGAACATATTTTCCTGGAATTCCTGTAAATTGTTCACCAACAAAGAATGGTTGTGATAAGAATTTTTGAATTTTTCTGGCTCTATAAACAATTTTTTTATCTTCATCAGATAATTCATCCATACCTAAGATTGCAATAATATCTTGAAGTTCTTTATATTTTTGTAAAATTTCTTGAACTTTTCTAGCAACATAATAATGTTCTTCACCAACAATTGCTGGATCCATAATTCTAGAATTAGATTCAAGTGGATCTACAGCAGGATAAATACCTAATTCTGCAATTGACCTTGAAAGTGCAGTTACAGCATCTAAATGTGCAAATGTAGTTGCTGGTGCTGGATCTGTATAGTCATCTGCTGGAACGTATACCGCCTGAATTGATGTAATTGAACCATTTTTAGTAGATGTAATTCTTTCTTGTAATGCTCCTACATCAGTAGTTAAAGTAGGTTGATATCCAACTGCAGATGGAATTCTACCTAATAAAGTTGAAACTTCTGAGCCTGCTTGAATAAATCTAAAAATGTTATCAACAAAGAATAATACATCTTGATGTTTCACATCTCTAAAATATTCAGCCATAGTAAGACCAGTTAAAGCAACTCTCATTCTTGCTCCTGGAGGCTCATTCATTTGTCCGAAAACTAAAGCAGTTTTATTAATAACTCCAGATTCAGCCATTTCATTAATTAAATCATTACCTTCTCTTGAACGCTCACCAACTCCAGTAAATACTGAATAACCACCATGTTCATTAGCAATACTACTAATTAATTCTTGGATTAATACAGTTTTACCAACTCCAGCACCGCCAAATAATCCGATTTTTCCACCTTTTGCATAAGGGGCAAGTAAATCAATAACCTTAATACCAGTTTCAAACATTTCTGCTACTGGCTTTTGATCTACAAATTTTGGTGCTTCTCTATGAATAGGCCATTTTTCTGCTGATTTTACTTCACCTTTTTCATCAATTGCTTCACCTAAAATATTAAATACTCTTCCTAATACTTCTTCACCAACAGGAGCAGATATAGGGGCTCCTGTATCGATTGCTTTCATTCCTCTTTGAAGACCATCTGTAGATGACATTGCAACACATCTAACTGTATCATTTCCTAAATGTTGCATAACCTCAGCTACTATTTTTCCATCATTAAAAGGAATTTCAATTGCATTATAAAGATTAGGTAATTTATCACTGCCAAATTTAACATCTAAAACAGCGCCTGTAATTTGTGATATTTTTCCTTCGTTCATTTATAATCACCCTTTCTTTTAATTAGCATTCATTGCTCCACCAATAATCTCAGATATTTCTTGAGTTATAGCCTGTTGTCTTGCTCTATTATAATCTAAAGTAAGTTTTTTAGATACTTTCTCAGCATTACTTGTAGCAGCATCCATAGCATTCATACGTGCAAAATGTTCACTTACAAATGATTCAACCATTCCACCATATAAAATACCTTTTAAGTATTGTCTAGTTAATCTTTCAAATACCACTTCAGGAGAAGGTTCAAATTCTAAATTTTGTTTTACTTCACCATCTTCAAAATCTTTAAGTTCTAATGGAAGTAATTTAATCGATTGTGGAACGAAACTCATCGCAGATTCCATTTCGGTATAAATAAGTTCTAACTCATCTATATCGCCTCTTTTAAACATTTTTAGTAAATGTTTAGCAATATCTGCTGCTGTTATTGTTGTAACTGAATAACTATTTATTCCCAAGTCTGTACTAACATTATAACCATTTTTCACCATATAGTTTTTTACTACATTACCAATTGGAAATACAACAGAATTTTCCTTATCTATAATTTTAACGGCTTCTTTTATAACATTACTATTATAACCACCATTAAGTCCACTATCTGAAGATATTACAACATAAGCCTTTTTTCTATTCGGTTTATTTTTCCTTTTATCAAAATAAACTAGTTGCATTTCTGGTGTACTTTTCATAACCTCAGACATAACTACTTGAATATGTTTAAAAAATGGTAAAGTTCTTTCATGCATTTCTCTTGCCTTTTTTAGTTTTGAAGCAGCAATCAATTTCATTGCTTTGGTAATTTTTTTAGTACCTTCAACACCTCTAATTCTAAGTTTTATTTCCCTAGTATTAGCCATTTAACTTCACCACCATTTCTATAAACTAAAAATTCTTTTGTATTCATTAATACTTTCTTTAATTTCTTCTTCGATTTCTTTTGTTAAATCTTTTTTAGTTTTAATTTCATTTAATAAATTTTGATGTTTTTCTTGAACATACTCAATTAAACCTTTATTAAACTCTTTAACTTTACTGTTTTCAATATCTGACAAATAACCATTAACTGCTGCATAAAGCATAACTACTTGTCTTTCAACAGGGATAGTTTGATATTGAGGTTGTTTAATTAATTCCAAGATTCTCTCACCTTGAATTAATTTATCTTGAGTTGATTTATCTAAATCCGAACCAAATTGTGCGAATGAAGCAAGTTCACGATATTGTGCTAAATCAATTCTTATTCTTCCTGAAAGTTTTTTCATTGCCTTAATTTGAGCAGCACCACCAACACGTGATACTGAAAGTCCAGCATTTACAGCAGGTCTTTGACCTCCAAAGAAAAGTTCACTTTCTAAATAAATTTGTCCATCAGTTATTGAAATAACATTTGTTGGAACATAAGCAGAAACATCGCCTGCTAAAGTTTCAATTATAGGTAATGCTGTGATTGAACCACCACCATGTTCATCATCTAACTTAGCAGCTCTTTCAAGTAATCTTGAATGTAAGTAAAATACATCTCCTGGATAGGCTTCACGCCCTGGTGAACGACGTAATAATAAACTCATTGCTCTATAACTTTGAGCATGTTTTGATAAATCATCATAAACAATTAAAACATCTTTACCTTGTTCATACATAAAATATTCAGCAATTGCACTTCCTGCATAAGGTGCTAAAAATTGAATTGGAGCAGAATCACTAGCAGTTGATGAAACAACAATTGTATAATCCATTGCTCCATGTTTTTTTAAGGTATTAACTACACCTGCAACCGATGAAGATTTTTGACCTATTGCTACATAAATACAAATTACATCTTGTCCTTTTTGATTAATAATTGTGTCAATCGCAATAGCAGTTTTCCCTGTTTGTCTATCACCAATGATTAACTCTCTTTGTCCTCTACCGATTGGTATCATAGAATCAATCGCTAAAATACCTGTTTGAAGTGGTGTATCAACTGATTTTCTAATCATTACACTTGGCGCTAAAAACTCAACATCTCTATATTTATCTACTTTGTATGGCTCTTTCCCATCAAGTACCTCACCTAATGGATTTACAACTCTACCGATAATTTCATCACTAACACCAATACTTACTGGTTTCCCAGTTCTCTTAGCAATAGTACCTTCCTTAACTTCTTTTTCTCCACCAAATAAAACGCATCCTACGCTTTCTTCCTCAAGGTTCATAGCCATACCATAAATACCATTTCCAAAATCAATAAGTTCATTAGCCATACAGTTTTTAAGTCCAAAAATTTTAACAACACCATCTCCAGACTCGATAACATGACCAACTTCATCGATTTTCATTTTTGAATCATAACCATCTATTTTTTTTCTAATAATGTCACTAATTTCCTCTGGTTTTATTAACACTTTGATTTCCTCCTTTACAGCATCTCATCTAATTTAGTTTTAATTGTATCATCATATACTTTGCCACCAGCAATAACTTTAACTCCACCAATTAAACTCTCATCAATACTAACTTTATAATTAACTTCTTTAGCACTATATATTTTCTTAAACTTTTCAGTTATTCCTTGAATTTCTTCATCTAAAAGTTTACTTGAAGTAATTATATTAATATTTATTTTTTTATTTATTTCATCTAATAAGCCCTGATATTTTTTATAAATGTCATCAATCAAATTAAATCTATTTTCTTTTAAAATTAAGCTTATAAAATTAAGAAATTTTTCTTCTTTTTTATCAGGTATCATTTCTTTAATGATATCTAATTTCACTTCATCTGTTATTCTGGGATTATTAAAAGTTTCTTTAAACTCTGAATTTATTTTATAAAATGTAGCAATATTTTCTAAATATTTACATATCTCATCTTTATTATCTACAGAATTTATAAGAGCATCTGCATATCTTGTACTTACTGCAGCCACTATAATCACCTCTCTTATTTTTCGTCTTTTATAAACTTATCAATAAGTTTTCTATTTGAATCAGTATCTAAATTTTCATTAATTACTTTCTTACTTGCCTCTAATACTAAATCTGCAATTTGTTCTTTAAGACCAACTATTAATTGTTCCTTTTCAATTTCAAGTTCATTTCTTGTATTTTCAGCAAATTTTTCTGAATCTTCTTTTGCTTTAGCAATAATAGACTGATACTCATCTTTAGCTTTTTTCTCATATGAAGCTATAAGAGCATTTCCTTCTTCTTTTATTTCTTTAAGTCTTTCCTTATGTTCATCTTCCATTTTAGATGCCATTGATTTAGCCTCTTCTGCTAATGCTAAAGCCTCTTCAATTTTTGTTGTTCGAGCTAACATATATTTACTAACAGGTTTAAATAATATTTTTTTCAAAATAAAATATAAAATTAATATATTTAGTACTGTAAAAAATAATGTAGACCAGAATTCTCTATTTATCTCCATAAAAGTAACTCCATTTCTATTTATTCATAACGATTAAAACTTCAAGTTTAAACTAAACCTGAAGTTTTATTGGGCTTACATTTTTCCCATAATCATTATAGCGATAACTAATCCATAGATTGCTGTTGCTTCTGCAAGTGCAGCACCTAATAATAGGATAGTTTGAATTTTTCCTGAAGCCTCAGGTTGTCTAGCAATTGCCTCTGATGCTTTACCAGTAGCAACACCGATACCAATACCAGCTCCTACACCAGTAAATACAGCGATACCTGCACCAACTAAACCTAACATTTCCATAATTTCACCACCTTCAATAATTTTCTATTCCTCTTCGTGAACTTCTTCTGATATATATAATACAGTTAGAAGTACAAAGACAAATGCCTGTAGCCCACCATCGAATAAGTCAAAATACATACATGCAATACTTGGCACTATTGCTGGCAAACTAGCAGATAGTAATTCCATTAGGATATATGCACCTAGGATATTACCAAAAAGTCGCATACTTAGCGATAATGGTTTTGTGATAAATTCTAATAAATTAAATGGGAACAAGAATGGTAATGGAGAAAACAATCTTTTTACAAAACCTTTAATTCCTTTGACATATATTCCAGCACCTATAGCAATAACAATAGTCATTACAGCCAAAGCAACTGTTACACCAAACGATCTTGTTGGCGGAGCAATAAGGCCATGCGTTAACTCGCCCATAAATAAGGCTCCTAAAGTATTGGAAATAATTAAGAAAAGTCCAACCGTTCCAACATAAGCAGCGAATTTCTTTCCTTTTTCTCCCATAAAACTTTCAGTAAAATTAGTAACTCCTTCAACTACCAATTCTGCTGTGTTTTGAAGTCCTGTAGGTACTAATTTCATTTTTCTCGTTGCCAAAAAAGCCCAAAGAATTATAACTGCCATAGCAATCCATGACATTATAACAACATTGGTTACTGGAATTTCAAAATAAGGTATTTCAAAAATTGTACTAACATGATCATTCATACTCTCACCCACTTATAATCCTGTGTTAGAAATTTACCACACGCATTATCAATTATAGCCCAAAAAAAATATCATTGTCAATACTTCATTGTCAATAAAAACACTATTTTTATACAGATAAAACTAAACACCGATGTTACAACTATGCCTACTTTTCATTGGATAAAAAAACTACTTACATTTAAAGTAAGTAGCCTTTTTAATATCATTAACATCATCAACCATTAAATCAAAAATTTTATTTATTTCATCAATATTCATAGTATCACCAAAATAAGCCTAACACTTATTAAAATCATTTTCATTAAAATCGACAAAACTAGATAAAACTAGAACTTTATAATTTTTTATAGAAAAATTTTCCTATTTATAGTATAATTAAACTGGAGGCTAATATGAACTATAGTACACCAATAAAAAAGAAAGCAAATATTATCAATTCATATGGCAATAGGGGAATGGGTCTAGAAAATGACATTAGCGAAACAAATAAATATTATAGGATAAATGATATCGCTATTATATATAAAAAACCTACACCCATCACCATATCCAAAGTAGATTATCCCTCAAGAATTAACGCAGTAATTAAAGAAGGCTATTTTAGAACGCCTTCAACTACAGACTATAATGGAATTTACAAAGGAAAATACATAGATTTTGAAGCAAAAGAAACGACATGCAAAACATCATTTCCATTAAGTAATATTCATACACATCAAATAAATCATCTTGAATCAATCTACAAACATGGTGGTATAGGATTTTTAATTGTTAGATTTACTAAACTTAACTTAACATATTTAATAACCATAGAGACATTATTAATGTTTTTAAAAAATAGCAATCGTAAATCTATACCACTAGAATATTTCAAAGAAAACGGATATATAATTAAGAATAAATACACCCCACGTGTAGATTATATAGAAGTTATTGATACCTTATATTTTGATGGAGGTAAATAATGAAAAAAATTAAACAAATAATAAATTCATTTAAAAGAAAAACAAACACACAAATTAGAATCCCCGAGATAGAAAGTAACAATGAAAAAATAGAAAGTAGTGATAAAATGGCTAAAAATAGATCAACTAAAACAAAACAAAATAAAAAGAAAAAAGGAAAAATAGTTCTTTTAATTTTATTAAGTTTATTTATATTATTTATGGTAATAGCAATTGTTTTCTTTACTTATATTGCCATTAGTGCTGACAAATTTAATCCTGACAAATTATATACTAAAGAAGCAAGTACATTATATGATAAAGACGGAAAACAATTTGCCCAACTTGGAAGTGAAATGCGTCAAAAAATAAAATATGGAGAATTATCAGAAGAAATGATAAATGCAATCGTTGCAACAGAAGATTCAAGATTCTTTCAACATAACGGTTTTGACCTTCCTCGTTTCCTAAAAGCATCGGTAGGTCAAGTATTAGGACAAAATGCTGGTGGGGCCTCTACCCTAACAATGCAAGTATCTAAAAACCAACTAACCTCAACTGCTTCACATGGATTTGCCGGAATCAAACGTAAATTTACAGACATTTATTCATCTATTTTCCAAATAGAAAGTAACTATTCAAAAGAACAAATACTAGAGTTTTATGTTAACTCATACTATCTAGGTAGTGGAGCCTATGGTGTGGAACAAGCCGCTAAAACTTATTTTAATAAATCTGCTAAAGATTTAAACCTTGCAGAAGCAGCTATGATTGCCGGATTATTCCAATCACCAGTTGTGTATGACCCTAACCTTAATCCAGAATATACAGAAACAAGACGTCTAACTGTATTAAAACTTATGAAACGTCATGGCTATATAACAGATGCTGAATATCAAATGGCAAAAAAAATGACAGTAGACAAAATTGTTATAAAAGGTAAATCTGCTCATACAAACAACGCTGATTATCAAGGATTTATTGATACCGTTGCCGTTGAAGTAAAAGAAAAAACCGGTTATGACCCTTATTCATACTCAATGAAAATATATACAACAATGGATAGAGAAAAGCAAAATGAAGTTAATAAAATAATGAGTGGAAAAAATTACAAATGGGAAAATGATAATGTAGACGCTGGTGTTACAGTATTAGAAACAAAAACTGGTGAAATAGTTGCCGTAGGTTCTGGTCGTAATAGTACTGGAGCAAAAAGTTATAACAAAGCAACTATGATGAAAAGACAAATAGGTTCAACTGCAAAACCATTATTTGATTACGGACCTGCAGTAGAATATCTTGGTTGGAACCCATCACATCCAATAATTGATGATAAACACACCTATAGTGATGGAACAGAAATCAATAACTGGGATGGAAAATATAAAGGAATGATTTCAATACGTGAAGCCTTAATAGATTCACGTAATATACCTGCTCTTAAAACCTTCCAAAGTTGTAAAAATTCAGATATAAAAACCTTTGTAACTAACCTAGGCTTATCTCCAGAAGTAGCATCAAACGGAAAATTACACGAGGCACATGCAATTGGTGGTTATACAGGAGAATCTCCACTTACTGTTGCTGCAGCATATGCTGCATTTGGTAATGAAGGTTACTATATCGAACCACATAGTTTCACAAAAATAGAGTTTGATAAAAATGATAAAACATATAAATTAGAAGTAGAAAAAACTAAAGTAATGAGCAAGGATACTGCTTACATGGTTACTGACATGTTAGTAGATACTGGTAAATCCGCTTTAGGAAAATACAATAATATTAATGGGGCACAGTTTGCTGCTAAAACTGGTACAACAAACTTTGATGAAAAAACAATGAAAGCAAGACGTTTACCTAATAATGCAGTTAATGATTTATGGGTTGCTGGATACAATTCAGAATACTCAATTGCTGTTTGGTATGGCTATGATAACATTAATAAAGGACACAATAAATTTGGGTCTAGTCAAAACTCGAAACTATTCCAGGCTGTAGCTAAAAATTTCTTTAAACAAAATACTACATTTACTAAACCAAGTACAATTGAAGAAGTCACAGTTGAAAAATATTGTGGATATCCATTATTACCAAGTTCTGGTACTCCAGATAATATGAAAACTAAAGAATTATTTACTCACGACAGTGTTCCAACTGAAGTATCAAAAAGATATAATCCACTATCAAACGTAACAAATACAAAAGCATCAGTTAGTGGAAGAAAAGTAACACTTAGTTGGAAAGCAGTTGGCACTCCAGATGCCCTAAATAGATCATATTGGAGTCCAATTGTAAATAAAGCATTCACAATTTCTAGAGACCAAACAAGCTATTTAAATTATATTATGGGAATCAATAATAAAAATTTAGGTTCTGTAATATATAACATTTATCTTAAAAATGGAAGTACACTTACAAAAGTTGCATCAGCAACTGGTACCAATACAACTATTTCATTACCTACTATCGCATCACCAACATATATCATCAAAACAAGTTACTCAAACTATAATGGTTGTGAAAGTAGTGGTGTAGAAATTAAAGTTGATTCTAAAGGAATTTCAGATAGTGAACTATCAGTAGAACTTAATGGTCACAAAGACATGGTAATAAGTGGTAAATTTAATGATCCAGGAGTTACTGTTACATTAGATGGTGAAGATATTACAAAAGATGCAAAAATCACAACTACTATTACAAATGCTGTAGGTGACATAGTAAACAACGGATGGGAATCAACCCCAGGCGTATACACTGTTACATACAAAATAACATATGAAGGTCTTACTGATACCATTAGTAGAACTGTTACAGTTAATTAAAAAGAAAACTAGTTTAAAACTAGTTTTTTCTATACTTACACATATCTTTTAACTTACAATTTTCACACTGGGGATTTCGTGCCATACAATAATATCTTCCAAATAAAACCAATTGATGGTGCCTTTTACACAATTCTTCTCTTTTCAGTTTTTTAGTAAGTTTCTTTTCAATTACATAAGGGTCATCTCCCTCTTTAGCAAGACCAAGACGAACACTCACTCTCGACACATGAGTATCAACAGCAAGACAAGGTTCATTATATAAGTTAGATAAAACAACATTAGTTGTTTTCCTACCAACACCAGGAAGACTTTCTAAATATTCACGATTATTTGGCACAACACCATTACACTCCGTAAGTAATCTTTTTGATATTTCAATAACATTTAAAGCCTTTTTATTAAAAGTTCCTATTGGTCTAATAATTTCAATCACATCATCAACACTAGCCATACTTAATTTTTCCAAAGATGGATATTTTTCGAACAAAACAGCTGTCACCATATTAACTCTCTTATCCGTTGTTTGTGCACTTAACATAACCGACAAAACAAGTTCATAATCCTTATTATAATTAAGTTCACACTTAGGGTTTGGAAATAACTCATCTAAATAATCTTCAATATTACTCATTAAGCCAGTCATAATCAAACACTTCTTCCTTACTAGATTTCTTTTTATTAATATCTAAATTATTATCCATATCAGCCTTAGTTTTTATTCCTTTTTTCTTCCATTCATATAAAATCTTATCAATATATCTTAAATTATTAACTCCGTTATAAACAGCCTCTTTTAACGCTAAATTAATAGTTTCCTCATTAAATCCATCTTCAAACCAAGCACCAATGATTTCGTACTCCATAGGACTTAAAGTTCTAGCAAACTCTTTTTCAAATTGATCAAATATATTTACTTCCTTTTTTTCACTTTTATTTTCCATCATAGATAAAGCCAGTTTATTATATAAACTATCTAAACAAACATATTCTTCACAAACATTATTATTAGTAACACTGTTTAAACATAGTATATCTTTTTTAGTTAAACTATTTATAACAGTCAAAAGTTCCTTGATATCTAATCCCAAATCATGTGATATACGATCTGGATCAAATTCATTATTGTTAAGTAAATAAATCAGTACAATAAGTTCATTGTCAGAAATTTTAAACTTCTTATAATTAATAAGTAACAATTTAGGAACAATAAAAGTTCCATTTTTTAAAAGTTCAATTACTTTTCCTGTCATAAAATCACCTAAAAATTATTATAACCTAATTATGATCATTTGTCGATGGTACAACTACAATATTATAATTTTCCTCCTTAAGTTTTAATATTGTAAAACTATCTGTACTAACAATATGATTATCAACCCAAGACTCCTGAAGTTGAGCAAGTAATTTCTTATTTATACTATCGTCATAAAATACCGCCGAAACATTCTCATTAAGTTTAAATTCATTATTCAAATGCATCAAATAAATAAAATCACAAGCATTAGTGATAACATTATCTCTATATACACATAAAGAATAATTATTTATTCTAAACTTAAAAAAATCATTATTTTTCACTATATAAATATCATCTACTTTTTTATCCAAATTTTTATTCAAATAATATATATCTGGATGACTATTAAATATTTTTAAGGATTCTCTAATCCCTTTATCATTTTTATAATCTAAAACAAATAAATTACTATTTTCATTATCGGTAATCAAAATGGAAGAACTATTTTTAAGCCTTAAAAATA
>JAAWSW010000038.1 GCA_022801735.1 Bacilli bacterium
TCTTTTCTATTCATAATTACCGCCCCCTTTCAGGTAACCACCTGAACCAAAAGGCAAGCACCAATAGCGGTTACAATATTTCTCTGCAGAGTAATATAGATTTACTTATAACTCTTGTCAAATAACAAATTTGTATATTTTAAGTACTTCAATTTAGGAAATTCGTCTATATGTGAATTTGGCAAAGTTAAGTTTTTTTATTATCAAAAAAAGGAAAGTTTATAAAAATAAAAGAACTTTCTTGTTAATTAAATAATAAATAGTGTATAATTAAAAAAGGTGATAATATGTCAGTAATTAAAGTAATGGATGAACTACTTGCCAATAAAATAGCCGCAGGAGAAGTAGTAGAAAGATGTGCATCAGTAGTAAAAGAATTAGTAGAAAATAGTATAGATGCAGGTTCTACAGAAATAAAAGTAGAATTAATTGAGGCGGGAACAAGAGAGATAAAAGTTATAGATAACGGAAAAGGAATGGATGAATCAGATGCTACACTTGCATTCTCTAGACATGCGACTAGTAAAATTGATGATGAAGAAGGTTTATTTAGATTAACAACACTAGGATTTAGAGGAGAAGCCCTCGCTTCAATTGCCTCAGTATCAAAAGTAGATTTAAAAACAAGTATGGGAGATATTGGAACCCATGTAGTAATAAGTGGTGGAAGAATAGACACCATTGAAAAAGGCGATGCCAGAAAAGGAACAATAATTACTGTAAGTGAATTATTTTATAATACACCTGCCAGATTAAAACACATGAAAAGTTTATATAGTGAACTTGCCAGCATAACTGATTATATGAATAAATTATCACTATCAAGACCAGATATTAGATTTTCGCTAAAAAACAATGATAATTTAATCCTTCAAACAGATGGAACAAATAATACATTAAAAACAATAAAAAGTATATATGGAAGCGATGTTGCTAGAAAAATGTTACAAATTAAAGGAGAAAATGCCGACTATGAAATAGAAGGATATATTTCATCTCCAGAAGTTCATCGTTCAAGTAGAAATAACATGATAACCTTAGTTAATGGTAGAATAGTTAGAAATCAAGATATTAACCGAACCATAAATGATAGTTATCATTCATATAAACCAGATAATAGATATCCAATTACAGTTATCCATATAACAGTAGACCCAAGTGTAATCGATGTAAATATTCATCCAACCAAAATGGATATTAAATTTAGTAAAATGGATACACTTCTAGAACTAATTAGAGAAAACATCAAAAAAACAATAAGTAATAAAAATCTTATCCCAGAAGTAGTAGTAAAAGAACCAAGACCAAAATATGAAGAAATGACATTAAATCTGACTAGGGAAGACAGCAATATAGAAATGCCTATTCCAAAACAAGAATTAGATTTAGAGCCACAAGAACTAATAGTAAATAACTTCTATTTTGATGAAGATAAAAAAGAAACAGTAACATACGAAGTAGATACTACTGGCGATATTGTTATGGAAAATATAGAACCATATAACCAATATGATGAAAAAGTAATGCCAGAAATGTATCCAGTTGGTTTAGTGCATGGAACATATATAATATGCCAAAATGAAAAAGGAATGTATATTATTGATCAGCACGCAGCCAAAGAAAGATGTAACTATGAACTATTTAAAAAACAAATGGGTAATCCTAATGTGGCTTCCACTCCATTACTATTTCCAATAACAATTGAACTATCAAATACTGAGTTTATGATTCTAAAAGAAAATATGCACATACTAAGAGATTTAAAATTTAATATAGAAGAATTTGGAATCAATTCAGTAATTATAAAAGAACATCCAGCATGGTTACCAGATGGAAATATAGAAGAAACAATTAGAAAAATAATCGAAATAGTAATCGCAACTGAAAAGAACTTTGATATAGAAAAATTTAACGAAAAAGTAGCCACAATGATGAGTTGTAAACAAGCAATAAAAGCCAACATGAATATTACCATGGAAGAGATGGAAGCATTAGTAACAGATCTTAGAAAATGTAAAAATCCATACAACTGTCCTCATGGTAGACCAACAACAATTTTCTATTCAACATATGATATGGAAAAACTGTTCAAAAGAAGTGGCTTCGATAACATAAAATAGACTTTTAATAAGTCTTTTTTCATGCCTAGCCTTGTTAAATACTATAAGCAATGATATAATTTAAAAAGGTGATAAAATATGACATATTTAGACTACAGTGCTACAACTCCAGTAGACGAAGAAGTATTAAACACATTTGTAAAAGCCTCAAAATACATAGGCAATCCAAACTCACTTCATAAATTAGGTGTTGAAGCCAAAGAACTTATAGACGCAAGTACAAAACAAATCGCAAATATTTTAAAAGTAAAGAAAGAGGAAATAATATATACTTCAGGTGCTTCAGAAGCCAATAACCTTGCTTTAAAAGGAATCGAAGTATATAAAAATAGAGGAAACCATATCATAACAACAGAACTTGAACACTCATCAATATATGGACCACTAAATTACATGACAAATAATGGTTTTGAAGTTGATTTTGTACCCCTAAAAAATGGAATAGTAGATATAGAAAAACTAAAAGAAATGATAACAGATAAAACAATTTTAGTAAGCATCAGTGCAGTTAATAGTGAAACCGGAGTAAGACAACCAATAGAAGAAATTGGAAAACTATTAAAAGAATATCCAAAAGTAATATTCCATAGTGATATCACACAAGCAGTAGGAAAAATAAATGTTGATTTAACCAACGTTGATTTAGCCAGTTTTTCAGCCCATAAATTTTTCGGTATAAAAGGAATCGGTGCCCTAATAAAAAAAGAAAACATTAGATTAGAACCACTAATTCATGGTGGCAAAAGTACAACAATATATCGTAGTGGGACACCAACACCTGCACTTATAGCAAGCATGGCAAAAGCATTAAGATTAGTAAATGATACACTTACAGAAGATATAAAGAAAATACAAATATTGAATAATAAAATAACAGAGAATTTAAAACAATATAAAAACGTTTATATCAATAGTACACAAAATTCAATTCCACATATTTTAAATGTTAGTATTATAGGTGTAAAACCAGAAACAATGCTTCATGCTTTAGAAGAAGATGAAATATATATATCTACTCAAAGTGCATGCTCTAGTGGAAATACATCAAAAGCAGTTATGGCAGTTACCAACGATGAAGAAAGAGCAAAATCAAGTATAAGAATTAGTCTTTCTAAAAAAACAACAGAAGAAGAAATAAATTCATTCTTAAAAAGTTTTCAAAAAAATTATCAAAGATTGGAGTTAAACAAATGAGAAGAGATAAAATAAACTATTATTTAGATATCGCAGAAACAGTTTTAGAAAGAGGAACTTGTTTAAGAAGAAATTATGGAGCAATCATCGTAAAAAACGATGAAATAATTTCAACAGGTTTTACAGGTGCACCTCGTGGAAGAAAAAATTGCTGCGACATAAAAACATGTCAAAGAGAAAAACTAAATATCCCAAGTGGACAAAGATATGAACTATGTAGAAGTGTTCACGCAGAACAAAATGCTATAATATCTGCCTCAAGAAATAACCTAATAGATAGTACACTATATCTAACAGGAAAAGATGCTAAAACAAAAGAATATGTAAAAAACGCTACACCTTGTGAACTATGTAAAAGGTTTATAATTAATGCTGGGATAAAACAAATAATTATTCGTGATGATAAAGATAACTATCGTATAATTGATGTTAAAGAGTACATAATAAATGATGACACCATTAATGGAGTTTTAGTATGAAAATAATAAAAATAAATGCAATGTGGTGTAGTGGATGTTTATCAATGAAAAAAATTTGGAAAGAAATCAAAGAAGAATATCCTAATTTAAACATAGTAGAATATGATTATGATTTAAATGAAGAAGAAATAAAACCATATAATATTGGTGATGTACTTCCAGTAATCATATTACAAAATAGTAAAAAAGAAATAAGATTAATAGGTGAAAAAACAAAACAAGAAATCATTCAAGGAATAGAAGAAATAAATGCATAAAAAATTATTATTAATTATAATTCCCTTAATCTTATTTTTAATACCACTAAATGCTGAGGCTAAAGAATTAACAATTAATCTTTTTTATGGAAAAGAATGTCCACATTGCGAACATGAGCAGCAATATTTAGAAACACTAAAAAAACAATATGGTGATAACATCGAAATAAAAAAATACGAAGTTTGGCATAATAAAGAAAATAGTGAATTATTAACTAAAGTTAGAAAAGCCTTAAAAAACGAAGATGAAGGAGTGCCATATACAGTAATTGGTACAAATGACTTTACTGGATATAATGAAGATACCGCAAATAAAATAAATGCTCTTATAAAGCAACATTTAAAAACTCCAATAACAGATGTAATAGATGATATTCAACAAGGTAAAGAAATAACAAAAACAAAAACAACTAAAACTAACGATATAACAGTTCCAATTTTAGGAGAAGTAAATGCCAAAACAGTATCATTACCACTTCTAGCCGCAGTAATCGGTTTAGTAGATGGATTTAATCCATGTGCAATGTGGGTACTTATATTCCTAATCAGTATGCTTATTGGTATGAACAATAAAAAAAGAATGCTTACATTAGGTATTACATTCATCCTAACATCAGGAATAATGTATACATTATTTATGGTGGCATGGCTTCATATTGCTCAAAGTGCTATGCAGCAAATAATTTTAAGAAGTTTAATCGCCGTAATAGCAATTATCGCAGGAGCCTACAATTTAAATAAATACTTTAAAGAACCAAATGGATGTACAGTTACAAATAAAAAACAAAGAAAACAAATCTTTGAAAAAATCAAAAAATTTACAAAAGAAAAAAGTTTAATCTTATCATTAATAGGTGTAATTACACTTGCTATAACAGTAAACCTAGTTGAACTTGCATGTTCAGCAGGACTTCCACTATTATTTACAAGTGTACTTGCCATGAATGATTTAAATACAATACAGTATTCATTAAATATTTTAATATATATTCTATTCTTCCTAATAGATGATATAATCGTATTTATAATCGCTATAAAAACAATGGAAGTAACTGGATTATCAACAAAATATAGTAAATATCTAAGTTTAGTTGGAGGCTTAATAATGCTTGCTATAGGCGCACTTTTAATCCTAAAACCAGAATGGATTATGTTTAATTTTTAAATAAACATAATTTTTTCTTATTATTATCATTTTTCTGCACATACTAACATTGGAAAGGTGGTAAAAAAATGGAAGAAAAGAATAATACAACTATGACCATTATAATCGTCGTAATTGTCTTACTTATTGTTGGTTTAATCGCATACTTTGTTATGAATAATAACAAAACAGATGATAATATCAATGAACCTAATATAACAGATAATGATACATTAGATGATACAAGCGATGAAACAAAAGACGTAGCAGGCGCTTATACTGGTACATATAATAAAAATACAAATGTAGTTGAAGATGCAGCAGATGCAATCACTGATAATGATAGTGATAGAGTAGTTGTTGAATTACTTCTTAAAAAAGATGGAACAGCCACTTTCGTCAAAACTGGCGATGAAGATGAAACCATCAAAGGAACTTATACAACTTCAAATGACAAAGTTACCTTAACAAGTAGTAATGATACAGATAATATAGACAATGATACAACTGCAGATAAACATACTCATGAATTTACTATCAATGCTGATGGATCATTAACATATAAAGATGATGCTACCAGCACAGATACTGTAACTTTAAATAAAACAGATGAAGATAATTTAAAACACATTAAATAAAAGGTTATTAAAAAAATAGCCTTTTTTCTTTAAATAATGTATAATGTAATAGGTGATAAAAATGTTTGAAAACTTAGGAGATAGATTACAAAATGCAATTAATAAAATAAAAGGGTATGGAAAAATAACAGAAGATAATATTAGTGAAGTGACTAGAGAAATTAGACTTGCGCTTTTAGAAGCCGATGTTAACTACAAAGTAGTAAAAGAATTTATAAATAATGTAAAAGAAAAAGCTCTAGGAGAAGAAGTTGCCAAATCATTAAAACCAGGAGAAGTATTTGTAAAAATCGTCAAAGATGAACTTGTAAACTTACTTGGAAAAGAAGAAGAACCGTTAATCGTAATAAAACCAATGACCGTTTTAATGATGGCAGGACTTCAAGGTAGTGGTAAAACAACAACCGTCGGAAAACTTGCTCTTCATATGCGTAAAAAATTAGGACTAAAACCATTAATGGTTGCCTGCGATGTTTATAGACCAGCCGCAATCGACCAATTAAAACAACTAGGAAAAGAATTAAATATTGAAGTTTATAGTGAAGGTAAAGGTAATCCAGTAGAAATAGCAAAGCACGCTATAGAATATGCTAAAGAAAATGGATTCAACTATGTTCTAATAGATACTGCAGGTAGACTTCATATAGATGAAGAATTAATGAATGAACTTAAATCCATAAGTGCTGAAGTAAATCCTAATGAAATTTTATTAGTAGTAGACAGCATGACAGGACAAGACGCTGTTAATGTTATTGAAGGATTTAATGAAGCCTTAGATGTTACAGGAGCAGTATTAACAAAGTTAGATGGAGACACTAAAGGTGGAGCGGCTTTATCAATTAGACACTTAACTAATATCCCAATTAAATTTATCGGTGTTAGTGAAAAAATGGATGGACTAGAAAAATTTCATCCAGAAAGAATGGCTAGCCGAATCCTTGATATGGGAGATTTAATGGGAATGGCTGAAAAAGCAGAAGCCTTATTAGATGATGAAGAAGCAATAAAAACAGCAGAAAAAATGGCTAAAGGTAAATTTGATTTAGAAGATTTTTTAAGCCAGTTAAATCAAATAAAAAAATTAGGTCCACTTGAAAACCTAATCAAATTAATTCCAGGCGCTAAAAAGATGGGACTTAATAACATTAACATTGATTCAAAACAAATGGCGCATATAGAGGCAATTATTCTTTCAATGACACCAAAAGAAAGAAAAAATCCAGATATATTAAAAGCAAGTAGAAAGAGAAGAATTGCTGCTGGTAGTGGAAGAAGTGTAGAAGAAGTAAATAGATTATTAAAACAATTCGAACAAATGAAAACAATGATGAAACAATTAAAAAACGGCAATATGAAAATGCCATTTTAAAACCAGGTCATAAAGACTTGGTTTTTACTTTTTCTAAAGAATTTTCAAGAGTACTATCGTTAACTTGTTCCCATACAATATTTTTAGATAAAATAACATTATTTTCTAAACGGTTATAACAACTTTCCACTGTACTAAGCAATTTTTCTATATTAATACTTCTTTTATTTATCTGTCTCATTTTTTTATAACTATCAATAATAGCCTCATTAATACATTTAATTTCCTCTTTACATAAATGAACTTGTCTAATGTTTTTATATGTTTTAGAAAAATCTTTAATTATATCTAAAAAACTATCATCAGAATTATGCCATTTTTTAAAGGTATCTATAGCAGTATATAAAAGCGGGAAATTATGAAATCTATTTGAAAATCTTGTTTCAATTGTATGAATAGGGCGAATATATATTAAATCATTACCCTTAAATTTTAATTTAGAATTTTCAATATCTGATATCCTCGTTTTTAATACATTTTTTTCTGCTTCATTGATTTCTTTTTTATCCATAATATATTGTCTACGATATTTCATTTTTTCTAAAAATTCTTCAGCAAGTTCGCTATCTTTTTGCGATAGAACATTATGTATTTTATCAAAGAAAATCTTTCCATGTCTTCTTTTGACAGGTTTACCAAAAAAGAAAAATTTATCATATTGTTCAAGTTCCATTTGTCTAATTTCATCATTTATTTGAACATAAGCAGTATGTAATAAATAATCACCAGTTGTCGCATCAATTATATCTTTAAGTTTAATGCTCATTTTCCCATTTATAGCACCAGCCCATATGAAATTTTGTACTGTTGCTACAACCATTCTTTCTTGACTATGACTCATATTTTTACTTATATGCATTTATACCATCCTCTTTCAGTGAAAATATTATAACACACATTGATAATAAATAAAATAATTTATCTTAAGGACGAATACCATATTCACAAAAATAAAAACCTCATATGATATTTTAGATAGGGGGAAACATAATGTTTAGAAAAAATTGTTGTATGTTTGGTGGCGGAATGCAACCACAAATGCATGACATGGATTGCTGCGACAGAGAACCTAACTGTCCAATAGTAGAACCAGCAATCAATAAATGTATAGAAAGAGAATTCTGTCACGAAGTAAATCACGTATGTCCTATTCATACGCATGTTGTAAATCGTCACATTTACAACCATACTTATACACCACAATACACTTGTTCTGAAGAAGATCAAGTAATAAACAACGATCCTGGATGTTGTGGTGGTTTTACTAACAATAGTTTTTAGTAAGCAAAAAAGCAGTTTAGGTAAAACCTAAACTGTTTTCTTATTCCATAATTTGGTTAAAAACATCTTCCACATTAGCCTTAGCTATTTTCCCGCTATATGCAGGTTTTAAATGTAGATGAAAATGTTTAACTTCCTGAGGCAAGCCATTATTTTGAACTAAAGTAAGTCCTTCAGAACCTAATTTTTCTTTAAATAAATCATTCATTTTTCTAGCAATATCAATAATATGTATTAAAACATCATTAGGAATATCAAATAAATCAGTATAATGTTTTTTAGGTACAACTAAAGCATGCCCATTAGAATCAGGATTAACATCTAAAAACACTTTTACAACATCATCTTCATAAAGTGTAAATGATGGTATTTCACCATTCATAATTTTACAAAAAATACAATCCATTTTTATCACCCATAAAAATTATATCACAAAATAAAAAAAGAGATAAACTCTTTCACGTGAATATCTGCGGAATATTCTAAAATATTATGAGAAACTTTTGTCATTTTTATACAAAAGCATATAAAAAAATAAAAAAAAATGATAAAATACTATTTAGGTGATATAAATGAACTGTTTAAAAATAAAAGATTTAACTGTTACAGTAAATAATAAAACAATTTTAGATGATTTTAATTTAGAAATAAAAAGCGGAGAAATCCATGCAATTATGGGACCAAATGGAACTGGAAAATCCACTTTAACCAAAGTAATTATGGGAGACCCTAATTATAAAATAATAAAAGGAGAAATTTACTTTAATGATAAAAAATTAAATGACTTAGAAGTAAACGAAAGAGCAAACTTAGGTATTTTCTTAGGGATGCAAATGCCTATGGAAATAGAAGGCGTAACTAACGCTGATTTTTTAAGAACCGCTTTAAGAACAAAAAATAAAAACTTCAAATTATATAGTTTTATAAAAGAATTAGATACAGTAGTAGAAAAATTAAAAATGAATAAAGATATGATTCACAGAGGAATCAATGAAGGATTTTCAGGTGGAGAAAGAAAGAAAAATGAAATACTTCAAATGTATATTTTAAAACCTAGTGTTGTAATGCTTGATGAAATAGATTCAGGTCTAGATGTCGATAGTTTAAAAATAGTAGGTAATAGCGTTATGGATTATTACAAAGAAGAAAAACCAGCAATTCTATTAGTTACACACTATCAAAGATTACTTGATTATATTAAGCCAGACTATGTTCATATAATGAATGGTGGAAAAATTATCAAAAGTGGGGACGCTTCTTTAGTACCAAAAATAGAAGAAGAAGGATATGATAAAATTACAGAAACTAGTACTAGTGTTATAGAGGAAAATAAATAACATGAATAAAATAATAATAGTGGATAATGAAATAAAAGAAAAAACATTAGATAAAAATATCACTATAACTACTGAAAAAAACATCTTAGATATAAATCAAATAAAAATAAAAGTAGAAAAAGATGCGGATTTAATACTTGAATATACTAGTACAGAAAAAACAAAATTAGATATTTATATTAATATTGAAAAAGATGTAAAATGCAATATATATGAAATAAAAAATGAAGGAATATATAAATTAGGTTATAAATATTATTTAGAAGAAAACAGTAATCTAAATATATATAAAATAAATAATGTTAAAGAAATAAAAGAGTTATTAATATTTAATTTAAATGGTGAAAAAGCAAAAGTAAATTATATATTAAAAACAATTTCAAAAGATGAAGAAAAATACGATTTAATGGTTTATCATAATGCTAAAAACACTGAAAGTAACATCATTAATAATGGTGTTAATATAAAAGATGGTAGTATTAAATTCAACGTATCAGGATTTACTCCAAACGGCATAAAGGGATGCACACTAAATCAAAATAATCGTATAATAAACTTAAATAATAATAAATGTACCATAAAACCCAATTTATTCATAGATGAAAACGATGTTATTGCTAACCATAGTGCTCATATAGGTAAATGTAATGAAGAAGAAATGTTTTATCTAATGAGTAGGGGAATAAATAAAAAAGAAGCAGAAAATCTTATTATAAAAGGATTCCTATTAAAAGGACTACACAAAAATAAAGAAACAATGGAAAATATTATAAATAAGTATTGGAGGTGAAACAAATGAATACTGAAGACTTTGAAATGTTAAAAACAGGTCTTATCTATTTTGATAATGGAGCAACCACTTTAAAACCAAAAATCTTAAGTGAAGCAATTAGTGATTACTATAATTACTATAGTTCAAACGCCCATAGAGGAGACTATACAATCAGTATAAAAGCAAGTAATAATTATGAAAACACAAGACAATTAGTAAAAGAACTAATTAACGCTAAAAGTACTAAACAAATATCCTTTACAAGTGGTACAACTGACGGATTAAACAAAATAATATTTGGATATTATAAAAATATATTAAATAAAGATGATGAAGTTCTAATTACTAAAAGTGAACATGCTTCAAATATACTTCCATGGTTTGAATTACAAGACCAAATAGGTATAAAAATAAAATATATTGAACTAGATGAAAATCATAAAGTAACTTTAGAAAATATAAAAAAACAAGTTACAGAAAAAACAAAAGTTATTTCAATCGCTCATATTAGTAATGTAGTAGGCGATATAAGACCATTAAAAGAAATAACAAAGTACGCTCATGAAAACAATATAGAAGTATTATGTGATGGAGCCCAAAGTGTTCCACACATGAAAATAGATGTTACCGATTTAGATGTAGACTTTTTAACATTTTCAGCCCATAAAATGTGTGGGCCTACTGGGGTAGGAGTTATTTACGTTAGAGAAAATCACTTAAACGACATGAAACCAATAATCTTTGGTGGAGGCATGAATGCTGAATTCGATACAGAAGGAACTAGAATCTATAAACAAATGCCAGATTTACTAGAAGCAGGAACTCCAAATGTTGCAGGAGTTATTGGCTTTGGGTATGTAATTAAGTATTTACAAAATATAGGGTTCGATAACATTCAAAAATACGAACATGAATTAAGAGAATACTTAATACTAAAACTAAAAGAAATAAACGAAATAGAAATATATAATGAAAATAGTGAAAGTGGCATAGTAACAATCAATTATAAAGATATATTCCCACAAGATTTATCAATTTATTTAGATAAATATAATATCTGTACAAGAGCAGGCAGTCACTGCGCGAAAATCTTAAAAGAAGAACTAAAAATCAAAAATACATGCCGTATTAGTTTATACTTTTATAATACTAAAGAAGATGTTGATAAACTAATAGAAGCACTTAAAAATCCAAATATAAAAAATGAAATAATTTAATAATCACCCTAAAGGTGATTTTTTTATACCAAAATACCAAAACTGTAATAAAAAATAATTTAAAAAGGGAAATTAGCAAATTCAAATAAAAAAGAAGGAAATAGACATATGGATACAGTAGGATATAAATAGAAGATAAAAAAATAT
>JAAWSW010000039.1 GCA_022801735.1 Bacilli bacterium
GGGGGGGGGGGGTATAATAGTTTTGATAATTATTTAATATACATACTAGGAAGTGTAGGATTATATGAAGTTGAAACCAATTAAAAAGTATCTAATTATATTTGTAGCATGTTTCTTTTTATTCCCATTAGCATCAAATGCCCAGTGTTCATATGAAAGACAAGCAGAACTTTCTAAAATAGCAAGCAATGTTAAATTTAGTTATACATATGATGTACAAGAAGATAGACCAGATTTTACTATAAACATAACAAATATAACTAATGATATTTATATCAAAGAGCAAGAAACTGGAAATATTATAAATAAAGAATTCAATGTACCAAACACTGATATAGGTGGGAAATCAGTTACATACAACATATATTCAAACGATGTAAATTGTAAGGGTGAATTATTAATTACTAAATATGTTACATTACCAGAATATAACAATTTTAGTAATATTGAAGATTGCCAAGATTATCCAGATTTTAAGTATTGTAAAAAATGGATGAATACAAGTGAAATAACCCAAGAACAATTTGATCAAGAATTTGAAAAATATACAGATACAAAATTTAATAATGACAATGAGACAAAAATAAAAAAGAATTTTTGGCAAATGTATTTTGATGACAATAAAAAATGGATTATGTCTATAGTAATTTGTATAATTACAATTTCATTGTTGACTTATGTAGTAGGGAGGATGAAAAAATGAAAAGAAAATTAATTGTCTTATTATTCTTAGCATTTTTAGCGATGTGTCCAGTACTAAATGTAAAGGCGCAGGAAGGTATAATAGGCGGTGGTGAAGGAAATAACAATGGAGGTGGTGGTGATGCTACCAATAAATGTTCTACATATATGAATGCTGGGACCTATGGCAAGAGCGGAAAAATTGCTGTCAAAGTAACTGTTGAATGGAGAACAATAAACAAAGGTAAAAAATCAAAAAAACAAATAGGAAAAACTATATGGGTGTATCGAGGTAATTCTATGAAAAGTGGAAAAAACCGATATAAAAAAGATGCTTGGTTTAGTGATTCTGCGGTTAATGATGCTGCCATTTATAAAGAATTAGTAACAGATAAAAATAGTAAAAAAAATATGGAAAAATGGCTTAAACGTATTGTTGGAGACGATTTTAAAAAAACATTGGAAAAATATCAGGCAAAATCTTGTAAAATTCCAAGTAAAAATAGTGCATATTGTAGCGGGAAAAATGGCCTTAGATTAGTTATCCAAAACGTAGTTTTTACCTCTGGGAAATGTTGTAGCAATAGAAACTTTTGCGCTGTTACAGAGTATGATACTGGATATGGTACAACATACAGTTGGAATAAGAATTTATTAAATCTAACACATAGTGATACCAACATCACGGCTTCATCACTTAGTAAATGTACTAAAAGTGACGCCTTCAACCCCTATAGCGGTTGTGGTTATAATGTATACGATCTTGCTCCAGTATTTCAAGAAGAATATAAATGTAAACAAATAAGTAAAACCCCAAAATGTAAAATACAAAAATTCAATTCAAAAACCAATAAATGGACAGATGTAAAAACTAACTTTAATTGTAATGGACAAACAACATATAGAGATAGTAAAGGAAAGGTATATAACCTTGCGGAAGCATGTGAAAAGCCCGAACAATGGTGTAATGAAAAACAGGACGAATACGGACAGTGTATAATCACAACAAAAACAGGTGATTATTATACTACAACTCCCGTTGATTGTAATAATGAGGCAGGAACTGCAGGAAAAACTTCATACAATGGTATTCCACTTGATCCTAACTGTCCATTCAAACCAAAATGGAATTATGATATAGATGCTGTGTGTGAAGATTGTGATTCAACAACAACTGGAGGTAGTTATCATGTACAGGATGTAGTTGACTGGGAAGCAGTTATTCATTCACTTGAACGTACAGACAAACCAACATTGCAAAACTATTATAATAAAGGGAATGGCATACTATGTAGAGAAGAATTTAATGTGGTATTTCCAAACGAAAATAATGTGAAAAATATTAGAATAGATGCAGGTAGATATTTTACAGTAAATGAAAAAGGTTCAACATATATAGCAGGAGTATATAATTTTGAACCAATAAAGGTCACAAGAACAAGACAATGTATTTCAACTAATACTGATGCAACTAATGCAAAAACAGCATTAATAAACTATTCAAATAAAGCAGCACTCAATGATTTAGGAACAGTTTCATTAAAATATGATGAAAAATATGATAAAAGCAAATATAAAACAACACAAACACTAATTGCAGACCAGGAAAGAACAAAAAAATATGATAAACAATTTTCAACTACAACAGTAGCAGGCAAAAATTATCAAATTTTAACAGATAAAACAGAAGCATATTTTAAATTAGAAAATCAAGATTTATATAGATTTGTTTCAAGACAAACAGGAATATCAGTAGAAAATAGACCATCAGACACAAGCACATATGTTGATATCGAAAAACCAAATTTACCAGTTTCAATAAAGAATACAGAAGGAGCAACAACTGCACTTTATTATGAATTGCCAAGAGATACTCAATTAAAAAATGCGGTCAAAGAAAATAAAGCAAATTATTTAGAACAAAGACCAACAGTAGATAATGTATATAGAAGAGGTATAGCGCCAAATGAAACATCATGTGCCAAAATGTATGGGATTAATACAGAAAAATATAATAGTTGTGTAAAAACAAGAAGTGCATCTAAAATTGCCGATGTAACTGCTACAAATAAATGTTTAATGCAATTAGGGCCAAATGCAAAATTCACATATATATGTGATTTAGGACCAGGGAAAGAAGAAAATTGTTATCCGATTGCAACCTCATCCAACTCAAAAGAAAAGAAATACATTTGTAAAGATGGAAGTGTATGTGATGAGAGTGTTTATAATGGAACCGAATATAAAGAAGGTGTATCTTGTCAGCCAAAGTGTACTGAAGTGAATAATGTATACTATGGACCCAATGGAGAAAAATTAACTGGTGGGAAAGAAGAATTCGATGAAAAATGTAGTACACCAGTATGTCCACCTTGTGAAGCAGGATATTGTTGTGAAGATGAAACGATGGTTTGTCCTACGAAAGACCCAGAAACAGGAATGTGGAGTTGCCCAGGTAAAGGGAAAGAAATAATTTATAGAACAATAGATTTAAAAAATCCATTCCCAGGGCAAACAAATTATCAAAGACAAACAGGCGCCAATTGGTGTGCTCGTTTGTCAAATGGTACAATAACTTGTAAAAATACAAATAATGTAGCCACAACCCATATTCAAAATAATAGAAAAAATAAAGATGAAAGTGTATATAAATTAAAACCATTATATGAAGTAGATTTAAATGCAACAAACATGAAAGCAATTAGAGACTATAATGATTCAGGTGATAGTGATGGTAAACATACATATGATGACTTCACATTAACTTGTGAAAAAGGGACATGTAAGAGTACCTTCCTAAGAGATAATAAATATAGTTTAAATCTAAAGGGTGTTTGTAATACAGCCAATTATAATGATTTAAGAATATGCGCAGAAAAAAAATAAAATAATATGTAACAGTAAATAATTAAAAGTCTATATAATCCCAAATATAGACTTTTCTGATGGCAAAAATTACATGCAACTTTTTTAAAACAAATGTTCGCAAAAAGTATTGACATTATAAATTAAATAATATAAAATGTAATTGTAGGAGTTAATATTAAGGAGGATTAAGATGGCAAAAACTACAGTAAATAATGACCAAAATTTAAAAAATGTATTAGCCGATATAGAAAAACAATTTGGAAAAGGTTCTATAATGCGTTTAGGGGATAATGAAAAACGTGAAATAGATGTAGTACCAAGTGGAAGTATTGCATTAGATGTCGCTTTAGGAATTGGTGGATATCCCAAAGGAAGAATTATAGAAATATATGGTCCAGAATCAAGTGGTAAAACTACTTTTGCTCTTCATGCAATTGCTGAAGCGCAAAAACAAGGTGGAAAAGTTGCGTTTATAGATGCTGAAAATTCGTTAGATCCACAATATGCTGAAAGATTGGGAGTCAATATAGGTGATTTACTTCTTTCACAACCAGACAATGGTGAACAAGCACTAGAAATTGCTGAAGCATTAGTTCGAAGTGGGGCCATCAGTGTTATTGTAATAGATTCTGTTGCCGCATTAGTGCCACAAGCAGAAATAGAAGGAGAAATGGGAGATTCTCATGTAGGACTTCAAGCAAGATTAATGAGTCAAGCGCTAAGAAAGTTAGCAGGTATTATTAATAAAACTGGTACTGTTGCTATATTTATTAACCAACTTCGTGAAAAAGTAGGAGTTATGTTTGGGAATCCAGAAGTTACACCAGGTGGAAGAGCACTTAAATTCTATTCATCAATCAGACTAGAAATTAGAAGAAGTGAACAAATTAAACTAGGAACAGATATAGTAGGGAATAAAACTAATGTCAAAGTTGTTAAAAATAAAATGGCGCCACCATTTAAAACATGTTCTGTAGATATTATGTATGGTACAGGTATTTCAATGGAAGGTGAACTAACAGATTTAGGTGTAGAAGCAGGTATATTAGATAAATCAGGCGCATGGTATGCTTATAAAGGCGAAAAAATTGGACAAGGAAAAGAAAATGTTAAAGAATATTTAAAAGCAAATCCTAAAATTAGAACTGAAATTCAAAAACAGGTGCGAGATTATTATAGTATAAACAAATCAGATGAAACAAAAACTGAAGAATAAGATACAAAGTGACTAAAGGTCACTTTTTCTTGACTTATTATGAAAAGCCTTATACAATATAAATAGGTGATTAATTTCACTTATTAGTATGGAGGTAATAATATGACAAGTACTATTTTCTCCATTTTGCTAGTTGTAATTGGACTTTTTGTAGGTATTATCTTAATGATAATTTTAAGTTATATTAAAGGTTCTACTGCATCAAAAAAAGCATTATCACTTATAGAAAATGCTAAAAAAGATGCAGAAAGAGCAAAACGTGATAGTATTTTAGAGGCAAAAGAAGAAGCACATAGATTAAAAACTGAATTAGATAAAGAAATAAAAGAGAAAAAACAGGAAATGATAGAATCTGAAGGCCGTCTTCTAGCCCGTGAAGAGAGTATGGATAGAAGAGATCAAACTCTTCAAAATCGTGAAAAAATGCTTGAAGAAAAAGAAAATAATTTAAACCAAAAACAAAAAGATATTCAAGAAAAGCAAGTGGAGCTTGAAAGAGAAAAAAATGAACAAATAAAACAACTAGAAAAGATTTCTGGATTATCCAAAAAAGAAGCCCGTGAAGTTATTATGCAAAAAGTAGAAGAAATGATGGACTTAGAAATTTCTTCTTACATCAAAGACCGTGAGGCTGAAGCAAAATTAGAAACAGAGAAAAAAGCAAGATCAATGGTTGTATCAGCAATGCAAAAATATGCCGCTGATGTTGCCAATGAACAAACTGTTACTGTGGTAAGTTTACCAAATGATGAGATGAAAGGTCGCATTATTGGTAGAGAGGGTAGAAATATACGTACAATTGAAGCCGTTACTGGAGTTGATTTAATAATCGATGATACACCAGAAGCAATTGTATTATCAAGTTTTGACCCTTATCGTAGAGAAATTGCTAAAATAACATTAGATACACTTATAAAAGATGGACGTATTCACCCAGGTAGAATAGAAGAAATATATGATAAAACTTCAAAAGAAATGAAAGCAAAACTATTAGAATATGGTGAAAATGCATTATTTGAATTAGGTATTACAAAAATGGACAATGACCTTATTGAATTATTAGGAAAATTACATTTTAGAACTAGTTATGGACAAAATGCATTACAACATTCATTAGAGGTTGCACATATTTCAGGATTACTAGCAGCAGAACTAGGTGAAAATGTTAGTGTTGCTAAACGCGCAGGATTATTACATGATATTGGAAAAGCCATCGACCATGAAGTTGAAGGCAGCCATGTTGAAATTGGCGTTAAAATAGCAAAAAAATATAATGAAAATGATACAATAATAAATGCAATTGCATCACATCATGGTGATACAGAAGCAACAAATATTATTTCAGGACTAGTTGCCATTGCTGATGCTTTATCAGCATCACGTCCAGGTGCTAGAAATGATTCATTAGAAAATTATGTTCAAAGGTTAACAGAACTAGAAAAAATAGGAAATGATATAGACGGTGTTGAAAAGTCCTATGCTGTACAAGCAGGTAGAGAATTACGTGTTATTGTAAAACCAGAAACTATTAGTGATTTAGAAAGTTTTAAAGTTGCTAGAAAAGTAAAAGAACAAATAGAATCAACACTACAATATCCAGGAACAATTAAAGTTGTTGTTATTAGAGAAACAAGAGCAACAGAGGAAGCCAAATAGGCTTTCTTTTTCTGTGCCTAAAACTGGCCAATAAACGTTGCAAATTCAAGTATTGCAAACAACACCAACATTCAAACTTACACTTGTAATAACAGTTATGCTCAAAAATGGAAATTTATAGAAACAAATTAATATAAAAAGAGTTCATTTTTTAATCTGAACTCTTTTTATAAAACCTAATCCTCAGGGTTTTCCACAGCAGTCGTTCCATCTCCCATCATAGAAACATATAAAACAATAATTGCTGTTAAAACAGATAATACCCCAGCATCTATTTGTAAATTTGCCGATTTTAAATCTAAATTATGCTCCTCCTTAATCTCTCTATCAATATAATTTATATATAAGAAACCAAGTGCCAAAAAAAGTCCCAATAATCTATTTAACTTCAAAATATCATCTGACATTTCATCTGTATATATTGGTTTCTTTTTTTCGTGAATTAAAATTTGATTATAAGTTAAAGTTAAAGATACAATAAGTGTAAAAATAAATAATAATGAAAGACCGAATTGCCACCTTAAAAGTTTAGCCTCTTCTAAATCATAATTTGTCATTCTTGTTCTCTAAGTTCTTTTATTTCCAAAAGTTCACTTACTGTAACAAACTTATAACCATCATCAGCAAGTTCCTCAATTACAGATTCAATTGCTAAGGATGCATATTCATGATTATCATGAAAAAGAATAATACTACCATCCTTAACATTTGGAATAACATTTTTAAGGATTTTCTCTTTACGTTTAACCTTCCAGTCAGAAGAATCTACATCCCATAAAACAAAAATTAAATCAGTATAAGATTTTAATCTATCAGTATAACCGCCATAAGTTGGTCTAAACAGTTTAGGCGTAAACCCTGTAATTTTTTTTACTTCATTTTGAGTTCTCTCAATCTCTGCTTTAAATTCATCAGGCGAAAGTCTATTTAACCATTTATGACTATAAGAATGATTTCCAATCTCATTACCATTTTTAACCAATTTAACTAAAGTTTTATCATAAAAAGAGGCCTTATTACCAACAATAAAAAAAGTTCCACAAGCATCATGTTTATTTAAAACATCAAGAATTTCATTAGTATATTTACTAGGACCATCATCAAAAGTTAACGCCACCACCTTATCATCATAATCAATATTTCTTTTTTTAATATGCAAATAATTATCACTAGCCTTTGACTTATCAATATCTATAAGCATATCTAAAGTATCCAATGGAATATCTAAATATATAAGTTCACTACCACTATCTTTTAAAATAGCAGGTCCCAAATAAATAGTTAAATTTTCATCATCAATAGTAAAATAGTCATAACTAACATTAGAAAGAAAATCCATATCAGCATCTCTGTATTTCTCAAGTAATAACTTTTTAATATCATAATCTAAAGCATCCAAATCAGCAATTAAATCCTCCATAGATAAAAACTTTTTACTTTTCTTATCATAAGTAAAAGTTTTTATTTTATTAATAGTTTTATCTGCACTAATAAAAGTATTTAAACTAATATTAACGACATTATTATTAACTTCCTTATAAGTATAAGAAATATTAAGTTCGGGTTTTTTTATGCCACTGTAATCCTTCTTAAAATTTTTATAGGTTTTATTTACATACGAACTTACTGCATCATCTAAAACATTTATACCAGTTATAGGGTAATTAATAGAAACTAAATCTTTATCCTCTTCAATAATAGTTTTAACTTCCTTTTCTGAACAGCCACTTAAGCATAATACTAAGAAAATTAATAGAATTTTTTTCATAATTTCACCTAACAAATTATATGCTAAAAAGAGATATAATATGTACGTATAAAAAGCGAACATTTTACCTTTTGATAAATAATTATATAAAAACAAAACAAAAATATTTTTTCTACAAAAAACAGTTTTTTTTAAAAAAAGAAAAAAGTTAAAAAACGAAAAAAACATATTTTTGAAAATTAACGAAAGGTAGTACAAAAATGAGAAACCCTATATAAATAAAGGGGAAAAGCCCCAAAGTGCACAAAAAGTGAATTTTGACAAAAATCAAAAAAATTAAAAAAGTTAAAAAATGTAAAATTCTAAAAAATAATTTTTTTACATTTTCCGCAAAAATAAAGGGCTCGTTAATAGCCGCTAAAAAAAGTGCAAAAAAAGCGAACATTTTCTATTGACCTTTACAAAAAAAAATGCAATAATTGAAGTGCAAGATAGGGAGGCAGAAGTATGATAGATGTAGAAGATAATTTAAGTGCATTACAAGTAGTAAAACGTAATGGTAAAAAAGTAGAATGGAACGGTACCAAAATAGCCGTAGCCATCAAAAAAGGCTTTGATAGTATCAAAGATGAAAATGAAGAAAATAAATACACAGAAAAAGATATTAATAAAATATTTAATTCTGTAGTTAAAAGAATAGAAAATGATTATTTACCACAAGAAAAAATCAAAATTGAACAAATTCAAGATTTAATAGAAGAAGAATTACAAAAAAAAGGATATGAAGATGTATACACTTCATTCTCCGAATATCGCGAGCGTCGTAATATGTCAAGACAAATGTTCTTTGGAGAAAAGAAACAACATAAATTTTTAAAGGCAATAGAAAGTTTAGGCCTAAAATCAGCACACGAGGAAGATTCAAAAAGAGAAAATGCTAATGTTGATGGCGATACAGCAATGGGAACAATGCTTCAATATGGAAGTACAGTCTCAAAAGAATTTGCTAAAGCATATTTAATGAAACCAAAATTTGCTGAAGCACATGATAACGGAGATATTCATATTCATGATATGGACTTCATGCCAATGGGTACAACAACTTGTTGCCAAATAGATTTAAAAAAATTATTTGATGGTGGATTTTCAACAGGACATGGTCATTTAAGAGAACCACAAGGAATTATGAGTTATTCTGCACTAGCAGCAATTGCTATTCAATCAAACCAAAATGATCAACACGGAGGACAAAGTATTCCAGCATTTGATTACTATCTAGCACCAGGAGTACTTATTACCTTCAAAAAACATTTAAAACAATCAATCAGTGATTATTTAGATTTTACAGAATTTGGTAATTTTATCAATATGGACAGGGTTGCTAAAGAAATCGATAAATTAAAATCAATTGAAGTTGATTTAAGTATTTTTGATACATTTACTAAAGATTCAGACGAAGTAAAACGTCTATTCAAAACAAGTTATGAAAAAGCATTAGCAAAAACAGATAGAGAAACATATCAGGCAATGGAAGCATTTATTCATAATTTAAATACAATGCATTCACGTGCAGGAGCCCAAGTTCCATTTTCATCAATAAACTTTGGAACTGATACTTCTCCAGAAGGAAGAATGGTTATGCGTAATTACTTACTTGCAACTGATTCAGGATTAGGTAATCATGAAACACCAATATTCCCAATTTCAATATTTAAAGTAAAAGAAGGAATAAACTACAATCCAGAAGATCCAAACTATGATTTGTTTAAATTATCTTGTGAAGTTTCAGCAAAAAGATTATTCCCTAACTTCTCATTTATAGATTCACCATTCAACTTAGAAACATATGACCCAGAAGACTATAGAACAGAAGTTGGTTATATGGGATGTAGAACAAGAGTACTTGCTGATGTAACAGATCCAAACAATCAAATCACACCAGGTAGAGGTAATTTATCATTTACTTCAATAAATTTACCTAGATTAGGAATTAAACACGGTCTTCCAAGTGGAGAAACAGATTTAGATAGTTTCTTTAATGAACTTGAAGAACTTATGGACTTAGTAAAAGATCAATTATTAGAAAGATTTGAAATTCAATGTTCAAGACGTATCTATAATTTCCCATTCTTATTAGGGCAAGGTGTTTGGATTGATAGTGAAAAATTAAAACCAAACGATAGATTACGTAAAGTATTAAAACATGGAACTTTAACAATCGGATTTATAGGGCTTGCAGAATGTTTAAAAGCACTAGTTGGTAAACACCACGGTGAAAGTGAAGAAGCAGCAGAACTAGGTTATAAAATAGTTAAATTCATGAGAAACAAAACAAATGAATACGCTGAAAAACATAATTTAAACTTCTCATTAATTGCTACTCCAGCAGAAGGATTATCAGGAAGATTTACAAATATAGATAAAGCAATTTATGGAAAAATAAAAGGAGTTACAGATAGAGATTACTATACAAATTCATTCCATGTACCAGTATATTATAATATCTCTGTAGCACGTAAATTAAAAATAGAAGGACCATATCACGCACTTACAAATGGTGGACATATTAGTTATGTTGAACTAGATGGTGATACAGCAATGAACGTTAAAGCCTTTGAAAAAATCGTAAGATTAATGCATGATAATAATATTGGATATGGTGCCATCAATCACCCAGTAGATAGAGATCCAGTTTGTGGATATACAGGAGTTATAGGTGATGTTTGTCCAGGTTGTGGGCGTAAGGAAAGCGAAGGCGTTCCAATTGAAAGAGTAAAAAACGCTAGTTTAAATACTTGCGGTGGAAGATAGGAGGAAAACACATGAAAGCAGAAGAAAAAAAAGTTGGAGAAGGAGTTAAATTCGAAAGAATTAGAAGAATTACAGGATATTTAGTAGGTACAACAGATAGATTCAATAACGGAAAAAAAGCCGAAGAACAAGATAGAGTTAAACACGATACTTCAAAAATAGAAAAATAATGAAAATTCGTTTAGCCAGTGACCTTCAGTCAGACAGTATTGTCGATGGTGAAGGGATAAGGACAGTTATATGGACTCAAGGATGTAGTCATAATTGTCCAGGCTGTCATAATCCAAGCACCCACGATTTTAATGGAGGTTTTCAAACTACCACAGAAGAAATAAATAAAGAACTATCAGAATTAGAAGGTCAAACAGGAATTACCCTTTCTGGTGGCGATCCATTATTTCAAGTAGAAGCCTGCACTGAAATAGCAAAACATGCTAAAAACATAGGATTAGATGTTTGGTGTTATACAGGATTTACATATGAAGAACTTGTTAAATCAAATAAAAATATAGAATTTCTTAAATATGTAGATGTTCTAGTTGATGGCAAGTTTATTCTAGCCCAAAGAAGTTTAAATGTTGACTTTAGAGGTTCAAAAAATCAAAGAATTATTGATGTACCAGCATCACTATATAAAAAAGAAGTGGTTTTAATACCAAAATATATAGGAGAAAGACATGTAGATGTCAGTATTCCTAAACAAAAAAATATATACATATAAAGCCGAAAGGCTTTTTTTGTGCCCAAAACCGGCCAAAGTATTGACAAAGTAGGGGGGGGGGGGGGGGTATA
>JAAWSW010000040.1 GCA_022801735.1 Bacilli bacterium
CTAACTTATTAAACCACTCTAACCCTAAAACATATAAATATTGTAGTAATACTACTATACTATCTATTAATCATATACACCTTATATAAACTAAAATCCAAACAAATAAAAGGATTAATCATTTTAATATTAATAATAATCATACACCACAACATCAATTACTTTGATAATAATAACTCATTAACAATGATAGACGTAGGGCAAGGAGATAGTTTATTATTAAAACTCGCACACAATCAAGGAAACATATTAATAGATACAGGAGGCCAGCCATCATTCAATGGCGAAAAACCATATGATTTAGCTCAAAACAAAATAATACCATACTTAAAATCAGAAGGTATCAATAAATTAGATTACTTAATATTAACGCATGGAGACTTCGATCATGCAGGAATGAGCATAAACTTATTAAAAAAATTTAAAGTAAATAATATTTTATTAAATAGTAATAACGACAACACCACAGAAAAACAAATAATAAATTATTCCAAAAAACACCATATAAAATATAAAAAAATAAGACAAGACAAAATAAAAATACAAAAAACAATTCTAAACTTTTTAAATAGTCAAAAATCATTTAATGAAAATGATGATAGTTTAATTATTTATACAAAAATAAAAAACCAGAATATATTATTAATGGGAGATGCAGAAGAGGAAAGAGAAAATTATATTTTAAATACATATAATTTGCCAAAAATGGATATATTAAAAGTAGGCCATCACGGTTCAAATACAAGTACATCTCTCAAACTTATAAACAAAATTAGGCCTAATATAAGTTTAATTTCCGCAGGTAATAATAATTTATATGGTCACCCCCATAAACAAACAATAGAAAAACTTAAGAATAGTAAAGTTCTAATTACCAAAATTGATGGTTCTATTAAAATAAATTTAAATAATAAAACCATCAAAACATGCGCCCGCTAATGCATTTAGCGTTTATATAGATAGTCCCTTTATTAAGGGACTTTTATTTATATAAAATTGACAAAAATATAAAATAGTATATAATACTCAGTACATAAAAAGAAGGAGGAAATAAAATGAAAGAACAAAACAATATAATTGAAATTGGTTCTGGTGATATCGCATATGTATATGATAACCCAAGATATAAATTACAAGATCCAGAAAGTCCTATCACTAAAATGTGGACTGAACAATATAAACACTTATTAGAAACAGAAAATCGATCAATACTTTGCCCAGAAACAAAATTTATTTTTGCTTGCTGTGGTATATCTATAATAAATAATCACCTGATGCACATACCTTATATACATGGAATTATAATGCTAGGTTCCATAGCTGCACTCGCAAAACAATTTTATGCACCATCATATCGTAAACACGAAAAGTTTGAATATGCTATTTTAAACTACCAAGATTTAAAAAGATACGAGGAATTGCACCCAACCGAAAAAAGCGTTATTAATAATAAAACATTAAAAGGTATATCAAAAAGAAAAATGAAAAAGAGAGTTGAATCAGTTCAAAAAAATTAACTACTTAAAAAGTTTTTTTAAATTTGACATTATGACAAACAAATGATAAAATAACCACTATATTCCACATTTAACAAGGAATAAGGAGGAAATAAAAATGACAAACGAAAACGAAAAACCAAGAATCGCAATCAGAGAAATTTGGACAGAAAATCTAAAA
This sequence comes from Bacilli bacterium, assembly GCA_022801735.1. Taxonomy (GTDB): domain Bacteria; phylum Bacillota_I; class Bacilli_A; order RF39; family UBA660; genus Coprosoma. Next base: position 1,678 of record JAAWSW010000040.1, read on the forward strand.
AAATTAAATGAACAAGAAGGATTTTCATTAATAAAAAGTTATAAAAAAAGTAAATTCAAATTTGCAATCGCACATTTTCAAGATTTAGCGCGCTATGAAGAATTAGATCCTGAAGATAAATCAATAATGAATAATCCAGATTTAAAAGGTATTACAAAAATTCGTTTAAAAAGAAGGGTAGAAGCAATGCGCGCTACAGATTCTGATTATAGATTATAAGTATTAATTCCATATTTTTCATTAAGCGGATCATAAAATAAATCACAAATAGGTGGGTAATAAGTCAAAAAACCAAATACAATATACACTAAAATAATTCCTACAATACTAACAACATTAAGTTTACTCAAGTTATTTGAAGTCAAAATACGATAACTAATAACTTGACCAATAACAATTGTAATGAATAAACAAATTAAATTAAGTGGCATATTTTCACCTAACAAATAATAAAAAGGCAAATAAATAATTAAAAAAACGGGAATACTTAAACTAGCGCTTACAAATAAAGACGCTAAAAAATTATCCCTTTTTTGATGAAAAAATTTCAAAATCAAAAAATCAAATATTCCATAAAATACAGTCGCACTAAAAAGCATTTTCATATGTTCAAAAACACTTTCATTAACAGGAAAAAAAATACTAAATAAAGTATTAGAAAAAAAGTCATACATAAAATGAAAAGGAAAACATAAAACAAAAATCGCAATACATGCAGCCCCTTTAATCCACTTCAACCACATAAAAAAGCCTCCTTTTTTATAAATATTATATGAAATTTCAAAAAAATTATGTTTTTTTGTCAAAAAAAAAGGAAATAGGGGTACCAATGTCGTATATTATATATAGGGGAGTATGATGCCAATGAGTTTTCTTAGTCAAGAAAAAATAGCAGAAATTAGAGATAGCGTCGATATAGTAGACATCATATCAAATTATGTTTCATTAGTACCAAAAGGAAAAAACTATTTTGGAGTTTGTCCATTTCACGATGACAACAATCCAAGTATGAGTGTTAATAAAGACAAAAAAATATATAAATGTTTTTCTTGTGGCGCCACTGGAACCGTATTTAAATTTGTTATGGATTATGAAAACATATCATTCATAGAAGCCGTAAAAAAAGTTGGAGAAAGTGCTGGTATAAATGTTAATTTAGGTAAAATAGAAAAACCAAGAAACAACACAAAACTTCACGATATATATGACCTAAGTTTAAAATTCTACATAAATAACATAAATACAGCTGCTGGTAAAGAAGCCAAAGATTATTTACATGGACGCGGTATAACCGACGAAATAATTAAAGAGTTTCAAATTGGACTAGCCCTAAACGGTAAGGACAAACTATCAAATCTATTACTAAAAAAATTTGACGAAAAAGAAGTTATGAAAAGTGGTCTTATTAATAAAAACGCCTATGGATATTTAGACTTATTCTACGACCGCATAATGTTTCCACTATATGATTTAAATGGTAACGTAGTCGCTTATAGTGGACGTATATACAACAAAGAAGATAATTCAAAATACTTTAACACATGGGAAACTGAAGTCTTCAAAAAAGGAGAACTTCTTTACAATTATCATAGAGCCAAAGATATTGCAAGACAAAAAAACCAAATAATCGTAACAGAAGGCTTTATGGACGTTATAAGATGCCACTCAATCGGTATCAAAAACGTCGTTGCCACAATGGGCACTGCTGTAACAAAAGAACAAGCAATTCTAATAAAAAAAATGGCGAAAGACGTAATACTTTGCTTTGATGGCGACGAAGCAGGAGCAAAAGCCACAATGGCTTGTTCAGACCTCTTATTATCTTTAGGTGTAACTCCAAAAATAATAAGATTAGAAAATAACATGGACCCTGACGAATACATCGTAAAACATGGTAATGATTTTGAATCAAAAATAAAACATACTATAAACATAATGGATTTTAAACTAGATTATTTAAAACATGGAAAAAACTTAAATAATACAGTAGATGAAGCCAAATATGTTAACGAAGCCATAAAAGAAATAAAAAAAATAGACGACGAAATATTACAAGAACTTACAATAAAGAAAGTCGCTAAAGAAACAGAACTAGATGAAGCACTAATTCGCAGTAAAATAGAACCAGTACAAAAAGTAAAAGAAATAAAACAAAAACCTAAACCAAAAGTAAAAATAGACAAATATGAAATGGCCGAGAGAAACTTAATCTATTATATGTTAAGAAGTACAGAAGTAATAAAAATGTACAACGCCAAAGTAACATATATGCCAACCAAAGAATATAGACTACTAGCAAGAGAAATAAAAATGTTTTATAAAGATAATGGTTTCATAAATGAGGCAGATTTGATAGATTACGTTGAATGCGATGAAGAAACATTAAAAACATTATCAAAAGTCGAAGAAGCAAATCTAAAAGAAAACTTTTCAATAGAAGAAATAGAAGATTATATAAATGTAATAAAAGATTATAATATTAAATACGAAGTAAATAGGCTAACAACACAAATGAAACAAGAATTAGATCCACTAAAAAAAGCCGAAATTGCTCAAAAAATAGTAAATTTAAAAAAGGAGTGTAACAATGTTTAATGAAATAAAAAGTTTTGAAGATAGAAAAAATGAACTAATTGCAACAGGAAAGAAAAAAGGACAAATCACGTATGAAGAATTAGCAGATAAACTAAAGGGATTAGAATTAGATGCTGATTCATTAGATGATTTATATAACGCCCTTAGCGAAAATAATATAATGGTAGTATCAGAAAACGCAGAAGATGATGATGCTGACGCTAATGCAGATACAGAAACATTAACTAAAGATTTAACAATCAATGACCCAGTAAGAATGTATTTAAAAGAAATAGGTCAAATTAAATTATTAACAAACGAAGAAGAAGCAGAACTTGCAGACCGAATTGTCGAAGGAGACGAATTAGCAAAAGCAACACTAGCCGAAGCCAATTTACGTCTAGTTGTAAGTATAGCCAAAAGATACGTTGGTAGAGGAATGTTATTCCTAGACCTAATTCAAGAAGGAAATATTGGACTAATGAAAGCAGTAGATAAATTCGATGCTGAAAAAGGTTTCAAATTTTCTACATATGCTACATGGTGGATTAGACAAGCCATCACAAGAGCAATTGCTGACCAAGCAAGAACTATCCGTGTTCCAGTTCATATGGTTGAAACAATCAATAAACTAGCACGAGTTGAAAGACAATTAACTTTAGAATTAAATAGGGAACCAACCGAAGAAGAATTATCTAAAAAAATGGGAACAACAGTAGAAAAAATTAGAGATATATATAAAATCAGCCAAGAACCAGTAAGTTTAGAAACTCCAATAGGTGAAGAAGACGATTCACACTTAGGAGATTTCATTCCAGATGAAACAAATATGAGCCCAGAAGAATTCGCCATAAACGAATTATTAAAAGACGAAATTTCAGAAGTGTTATTAACTTTAACAGAAAGAGAAGAAAAAGTAATAAGATTACGTTTTGGTTTAGAAGATGGAAGACCAAGAACTTTAGAAGAAGTTGGACAATTATTTGGAGTTACAAGAGAACGTATAAGACAAATAGAAGCCAAAGCCCTTAGAAAATTACGTCATCCATCACGCAGTCGTAAACTAAAAGACTATTTAGGTGACTAATGAAACTAACAAAACGATTACAAGCAATTTGTGACTTAATAGATGAAGGTAGTAGAGTAATAGATGTAGGCGCTGATCATGCACTAGTAGATATATATTTAACAAAGTATAAAAACTGTAAATGTATAGCCACTGACATATCAGAAAACTGCATTCAAAAAGCCAAAGAAAATATAAAAAAAAATAACCTAAACATTCAAACCATAGTAACAGACGGCTTAAACAACATAAATTTAAAAGACGAAAAAATAATTATTGCAGGTATGGGGGCTCATACCATATTAAAAATATTAAACAAAAATATAACCAATGATTTAATCATAAGTGCTCATACCGACATCCCATTACTAAGAAAAGAAATACAAAAGAAAGGTTATTACATAGAAAATGAAAAAGTAATACATGAAAAACACTATTATGTAATAACTTACTACAAATATGGCAAAGGTAAAAAACAGAATAATTTAATAACTACATTTATCCAAGATAAAAGTTACATAAATCATTTAATGAACAAATATAAAATTAAATATCAAAACAAAAAAGGGCTAAGTAAATTAAAATACCTTTATATAGTAAATAAACTAAAGAGGAAGACTAAACAATAGTCCTCTTCTTTTTATCTTAAAATAACACTAAGATAGGGATTTACTTTTTGTAAAAAATAATGTATATTTTAAATAGAATAAACTCCTTATGTTGTTCAACCAGTAAAGTTGGTGATATATGAAGCAGAAATAGGAAGTAGTATGCTGTATGCTGTATGTTGTGTGTTGTAAACCCAATTAGTAAGGAGAATTATTGTTTTATGATTAAACACATACAAAAGGTGGTATTATCATTAATACCCTTTTGCATATTTTTATTATTAGTTCCTGTTTCTGCTTTAAACTATGATAATATCATAGACAAAAAATTTAGTTTAGCAGTAAACTCTGAAGAACAACAAAATAGGGAAATCTTAGAAGAAATCGTTTCCAAAAGAGAAGAAAACAAAAAATATTTTAAAATGAGTGATGGAAGTGAAATGGTTAATACTTATGCTGTCCCAATTCATTTTAAACAAAATAACAAATATGTAGAAGTCGATAACGAATTAATTTTTAAAGATGGATTTTACATAAATAAAAAGGCATCGTATACAATCAAATACAATAAAGAAAGTTCCGAGCATTCTTTATTAGAATTAGAAAAAGACGGATATACTTTAAGCATGACTTTAAGTGATAGTAAAAAAGTTAATGCTATTCTTCCCAAAAGCAAACCAAAAATAGATAGTAGTACAACATTAGAAAAAGAAGAAATAGTAACTAACATTTCTTCTTCGCTTGAATACGAGGAAATAAAAAATAATATAGATATTTCTTATACCACATTGCCAGATAAAGTTAAAGAAAGTATCACTTTAAAAGATAAAAAAGCAGATAAAAATTTTGAATACATAATAAAAACAAATAAACAACTTGAAGCAACAATCGCCGAACACAATATCTTAGAATTCAAAGATGGAAAAAACGTAATTTTTTATTTAGAAACCCCATATATGTATGACAGCGAATTTAATTTAAGTACAGATATTAAACTTAAACTTGAAAAAATAGACGCTGGATATAAACTAACTATTGTACCAGACGAAAAATGGCTCAATAATAAAAACAGAAAATATCCAGTTGTAATAGATCCAACAATAACAACAAGTCAGATTAGAAGTCAAATAGACGATTTATTCATTTATAGCGGGGATGACAACGTTGATCCCTATGCAAAAGCAAATCAGCACATTTTAAGAGTAGGTAGCAATAGATTTTCTAGCACAAAAGGAAATCCCACCAGATCGTTAATTAGATTTAATATACCAAAATTAAATACAGGTGACCAAATTATTGATGCTAAACTAGCATTATATAGTTATGCTTGTAGCCTAGAGCCCGGCATTAGTTGTCCAGATGGACAAAAAATAGAAATAAATGCTCACAAAGTAACAAAAGACTGGACCGATGACAACGCTAAATGGTCTTATCTTAATAATAGTTATGATTCACAAGTAATTGATTATCAAATATTTAATTTTGATAGTAACGATGAGGTAAAATTATATCAATTCGATATTACAAGCATAGTTAAAGATTGGTATGTATCAGGCAAAAACAACGGATTAATGTTAAAAGAAGCCAATGAAGTCAAAAATTTACAAAGAGAAGATGCATATTTCTTTTCATCAGATATCAACGATAAATACGCCAGTGCAAGGCCAGTCGCTTCTATTACATATCGAAATCAAACCGGATTAGAAGATTATCAAACTTTCAGCACTCATTCTATTGGCAACATTGAAGTGAATGTAAATAATTATAATGGTAATTTAGTACTAACACACGAAGATATAAATACTCCAGGAAACAGATTACCAGTAACAGTTAATCATATCTATAATACCAATGATAAAGATATAAATATTGGTTATGGCAACGGTTTTAGGCTTAATTTAAATCAAACATTAACAATAGACGGCAATTACATCAAATATACCGATGAAGACGGAACAAGACATTGGTTCGCAAAAGAAAACAGTAAATATATAGATGAGGATGGACTTAATTTAAGTTTAACTGCTGATGGTAATAATTATATAATGGAAGACAAAGAAGGTAATACTTCCACATATACAAAAAAGGATAACACTTGGTATCTAACAGAAATAAAAGATACTAACAACAATAAAATAACAATCACACTTGATCCTGATAATTACAACCACATCACAAGCGTAGCAGATGGTTCAGGAGACATGCTTACATTTACATATTCCAATAATATGCTTACAAAAATAACTGATAACTCTAACAGAGAAATTAATTACAATTATACAAACAATAACTTACAAGCATTTACATATTTCAATAATGATAGTCAATCCATAGAATATAATAATAACTTAGTCACAAAAATAAAAGACATAAATTCAAGTTATAACGTTTATGAATATTACCCAAACTCACCATTTAGACTAAAAAAAATAACAGAATTTGGTGTCAATAATACACAAGGAAATAATTTAGATTTTGCTTATGGAGAAAATATTACCTCAATTAAAAATACAAAAGACAAAAAAACAAATTATTTATTTAATAATTATGGTCTTACAACCAGTATAACTGATTTGGGCGATCAAAACAGTGTAGAAAACGCCTATGGGCAAGAATATTCATATGATATAAATAATACGAAAAGCAAAAACAGATTGCTCAGCGAAGGGAAACTAATTAAAGCATCTTCAAATACCGCTTCTAATCAAATAATCCTTTTTGACGACATGGAAAACGACACAATTAATTGGGATAATATTACTCAAGGTAATGGAAATATTAATTTTAATACTACAGAAAAATATAAAGGTGAAAAATCGCTTGAAATAACTTCAACTAAGGACGAAAACACCAGTGTATATATTACCTCGCCATTTGTCGACGAAAACGAAACAACTTACACTATTTCCGCCTATATCAAAGGCGAAATAAATGCAAAAAACGAGAAAAGTGGATTTTTCTTTGAAGTAAACCATACAAACATAGGGGATGCAACATCAGAAGAAGATGTATCAAGCGAAAAAATTGTAATTCCTAATGACAAGTGGCAAAAATATAGTTTCACATTCAAAAGTATGAATGCTTTTTACAAAACAAATATCAGTTTAGGGTTAAAAAACGTCAAAGGCACCATCTATATAGACAACATAGAAATCAAAAAAGGAGCAGTCGAAGAATTCGGACCTGAAAACCTAATCGATAACGCCGGGTTTGACGAAAAATTAAAAGGAATATATTCCGAATCAAATATAAAAAATGGTGACGGTATCTATAGTGACAATGGCAATAACGTCTTAAAAATAAATGGTGACGCTTTCACATATAAAACTTTTTCAAAATTCATAACTTTAAATGGAAAAAACGGTGACATCCTAAACTTTAGTTTTTGGGCATTAAACAAAGGAGTAATAAACTCAGGTTCAAAACAAAACCGCGTATTATTTGAACTTATTGATAGTAAAGGAAATTATGTTCAACAAGAAAATATTCAAATAAGCCCAGATAATCACGAATGGCAATTTATCAATAAATACTTCACTGCTAAAAGTGATTACGCAAAAATAAAATTATCTTTTGCAAGTAACTATCAAAAAGGTTATATTTTATTTGACAACATTGGATTATATAAAGACGAAAACCCATTAATATATACATATGATAACAACGGAAATATCGTAACTTCAACAACAAATACCAAACAAAAAAATAGTTTTATATACGACAAAAAAAATCAAATTGTTTCTTCCACAAACTCCAAAGGAAGAACCACCTTATATGAACACGACATTAACCATAAAAATAGATTAATCAGAACTTTAAGTGCTGATGGTATTGAAGACATTAATACATATGATAACAATGGAAATATAACAAGTAACAAAACATTAGAAAAAAAACGTGTTACCTTAGATAAAATAGATCCAAACAAATCATATTATTTAAAAGCAATGAATAGTGATTTATATCTTTCAGCAGATAATATTAATCAAGATAACGAAAGAATAAAATTATCAAAGAAAAATGATAATGCAAAATTCATATTCAAAAAAATAACAGATCAAGATTATCAAATATTTCCAGAAAATACTACAAACTATAAAGCCGTAGATATTGCAGTTGGAAAGAAAGATAATGGAACAGCAATTCAATTATATGCCTATAATTACACAGATGCACAAAAATTCAAGCTTGTTAGTAATACAGATGGCACATATACATTAAAAACAAAACTAACAGATTATCAAAAATGCGTCGATATACAAAGTGGCAACATTGCACTAAATACCAATTTACAACTATACACATGTAATAACAGCATTGCTCAAAAATTCATTTTAGAAGAAAGTACAGACATAGATTTTAATACGATAGATAGTGTAAAAAAAATTGAACCTAACAAACTTTATTATATCAAAAGTGCAGTAAATAATTTATACGTCACCCCGAGTAGTTCAGACACAACTAACGGTACTAAAATTTTATTAAAACCTTTAAGCACCGATTCAGAATGGAAGCTAAATCATGTAAATGGCAACATATTCCAAATTCAAACAAATATACCTCCTGGAAGATTAATAAATATCGCAGGAACCAATAAAAATGATGGCGCAATTTTCCACTTATGGACCAAAAACGGTGAACAATCAAACAATGAAACATTTGAATTTTTCAATAATCAAGATGGAACATTTACAATAAAAACAAAATTAACTAATTACACAAAATGTATAGACATACATAACGCTGATTTTGAAAAAAATCAACAGGTTCAACAATATACATGCAATGGTTCGTTAGCGCAAAAATTCATTATATTAGAAAAAGATAATAGTGGTAGAAAATACATAGAAACAAAATCTGAATATAGCGAAAATGGTGATTACAAGATTAAAGACATTAATGAATTAGAAAAAGAAACAACATATACCTATAATAATACTGGAACTCTTTCAAAAATGACCGATGCAAAAAACAACCAAATCAACTATGAATACGATAATATGGATAGAGTTACAAAAATTACAAACAACAACACCATTAATACATTCACTTATAATCACGACAAATTAATCTCAATAGGGCACAATGGATTTAATTATAACTTTGAATATGATGAATTTGGTAATACCAAATCAACAAAAGTAGGCAACCAAAGCTTAATAACCAATACATACGAAGCAAAAAATGGAAACCTATTAAAAAGTGTATATGGTAATGGTAACGAAATAAATTATACATATGATAGATTTGATAGACTAAGTTCCAAAACATCAAATAATCAAACAACTAACTTCACATACGATACCAGAGGTAATTTAGCCTATATAGAAGATGAAAACAGTAAAACTTATTACGAATATGATTTAAGTGATAGATTAACAAACTACAACCACAACAATAAATATAAAATACAATACACATACAATAAATACGATGAAATTAGTAATATAAATTATAATTTAAACAACATAGATAAAACCATAAATTATAAATACGATATAGATGGAAAAATAAAACAAATCAATAATATAAAATATTCATACGATAAATTAAATAGAGTAACTAGAAAAA
>JAAWSW010000041.1 GCA_022801735.1 Bacilli bacterium
GGGGGGTATACTATATATGGTGAAGTATATGAGAAGAATTAGAAAAAGAAAAAAACAAAGAAAAATAATAATACTAAGTATGGTATGTTTATTATGTATAATGACATCAGGATACGCAGCATTTCAGACTAATTTAAATATAAGTGCTAAAGGAAATATCTTACACAAGGAAATAAATATAAATGAACTAAAGCAATTAGTAGTAACAACAGGCAATGGATTATATGAAGACCCATATGAAGAAAATAGATATATTTATAGAGGCGCAAAACCTAATAATTATATAATGTTTAATGATGAGGTTTGGAGAATAATAGCGATAGAACCAGATAATACACTAAAGATAATTAAAAACGAAATAGTAAAAGAAATGAAATTTGATGAAGATAATCACAGAAGTAACGAAAAAAATACCTATTGTATTCATCCTCAATATGGGTGTGGAGTATTTACTAAAATAAATGGTATTTTTAAAACCCCAAATAATGATCACAGTGGTACTGTGACAGAAGATAGCAGCATAAAGGAATATTTGAATGGTGAGTATTATAATAGTTTAATAAACTCTGCCAAAATTCAAATACAGAGTCATTCATACAATATAGGTGCAGTTGCAAATTTAAGAAAAAATGGGAATGATACAATACAAAAAAATATAAATGGAGAAAAAATGTATACATGGACAGGGAATATAGGTCTTGCTAACGTAAGCGATATATTAAAAGCAAGTATTAACCCATTATGCACATCAGCAACAGAAGCTATAATAGAAGAAAAGTCAATATGCAATGATAGTTATTTTCATATCAGTACAAACGATAATTGGTGGCTAATAAATGCATATGCTTTAGATGAAGGAACAGCAGGTTATACATATGATACATGGTATGTAACACATTACAACGGAACGAGTATTAGTGGTCAGTTTGTTAGTAAGGGAGTACGCCCTGCACTATTTTTAAAATCGAATATAACATTAACTGGAAATGGTACAGAAACAAATCCATATATAATACAAGAATAAAAATAGAAAAATATATAATTATATCTATTATTTATATATTTTCTTTGATATAATTAATATCAAAAGAAAGAAGTATAAGCAGTATGAACAAAATTAAAATTTACAACAATTTTTTTGCACTTACATTAACAGGATCATTAACATTTATTTTAGTAGGCGCAGGAATAAACGAAAATGATACAAAAGAAGATATCGATAATACACAAACAACGCAAACAGTACACACAATAGGTATGTTTAATATATTAGAAATTAAAGAAAAAGACACAATTAATCCTAGTACAGATGAAATTTCAGAAAAGATTCGCTTAACTTTACTAAAAAATAAAAGCGTTATTAATGCCGAAGGCATGAATTTATCAACAACAGAAGCAAAACAGGCTTATTTAAATGCTTTAATAGGTAATGAAGAAATAAATCCATGTGCAATATGGACTCCGTCATACAAAGTAAGAAAATCAAATAAAGAAATACTTGAAATTATTATAAATTATGATTGTCCATTAGAAGAAGTAGAAACAAGAAGAAATGCTTATGAAAAAAAGCAAATAATCTTGTTAAACTGATTCCTGAAGAATATAGCGATATAAATAAGGCGAGACTTTTACAAGAAATATTAGTAGGAAATACAGAATATGAATGTGATTATGATCAAACAACTAAACTATTATTAAACTCAGCGCCCGCCACCACACTTTTAGATGGAAAAGCAGTATGCTCAGGATATGCTAGAACATATGCTGATTTACTTAGACGTATAGGAATACCAGCACAAATAATTATTTCAAATGATGGATCACATTGTTGGAATATAGTATATTTAGATGGGAATTGGTACCACATCGATGTGACTTATAAAGCATGTTTAGATAATTTAAATTTATTTTGTAAATCTGATGAATATGTAGAAAAACTTTATCCTGAATGGACAAGCAGTATTATATGTAGTGATACACGTTATGATAATGGATTACTATTTGAAAAAGCTATAACAAAGAAGAATAAAACCAAATTAAAATAAATAAAATTAAGTGTTAACCCAAAATAGTTGACACACATAAAAAAATATGTTAAACTTAATAACGAATGGAGGGATAATATGGCAGTTAAATTAAGACTTTTAAGAATGGGAGCAAAGAAAAAACCATTTTATCGTGTAGTTGCTGCAGATGCAAGAACTAAAAGAGATGGAAAATATATCGAATTAGTAGGAACATATAATCCAGTTGCCGAGCCAGCAGAAATCAAAATAAATGAAGAAGTTGCTCTTAAATGGTTAAGCATGGGTGCACAACCAACAGACACAGTTAAAAGTTTATTTACAAAAGCAGGAATTAATGAAAAATTCCACTATATGAAAAATAAAAAAACTACCAAAACTGAAAAATCTGCTAAATAATGTTAGTAGAATTAACAGAATTCCTAGTAAAAAGTATAGTAAAAAACCCAGATATGGTATCAGTAAAAAAACTAGGTGAAGAAGAAGAAACTATAACAATTCAAGTTTTAGTTGAAAATAGCGATATGGGAGCAGTTATTGGTAAAAACGGAAATATTGCAAAAGCAATAAGAACCATTGTTCAAGCAAGTAGTTACAAGAACAATGAACCAAGAGTAAAAATAGAAATAGATTCATTTTAAGAGTCTATTTTTTCTTTACTATAAATACTAAATATGATATATTTATAATAATGGAGGAACTAATATGAAAAAGAACGCATTTACACTTATTGAATTAATTGCTGTAATTGTAATCCTTGGATTTATTTTAGTAATTATAATGCCAACATTAACCGATACCCTAAATAGAACAAAAGATAAATTAAATAATACCCAAAAAAACCAAATACTATCTGCTGCTAGAAACTGGGGAATGGAAAATCTAAATGATAATACAAACAAAACTGATAGAAAAATAACAGTAAAAGATTTACAAGATTCAGGCTTTCTAGATGATAAAGAAGTAAAAGATCTAAAAAACAAAACTAATTTACAAGATAATACAACAATTTGTATTAAATATAAAGATAACCAATATGTATATTATTATGAAGGGGATACAATAGAAGGAGATAAAAAATGTACAAAATAACTAAAAACGGATTTACATTACTAGAACTTTTAGGTGTTATCTTATTACTTGGAATAATTGCTACTATGGTTATACTTTTAAGCAATCGCATGCTAGGGAAATCAAAAGAATCATTATATCAAACACAAATAGAAACAATAACAGACGCCGCAAAAAAATGGACTATTCCAAATAATGGGGTTTTACCAATGAATCAAAATGATGAAGCATATAATTTACCATTAAGTAAATTATCAGAGGATGGATATATTGATAGTGATGAACTAATTGACCCTAGGGATAACAAAAAAATGTGTGGGTATATTGAAATAAAATATAATAATTCTAAAAATCAATATAGTTATAAATTTATAAAAGAAGCCTGCAAAAACTAGTAAATATCTGACTTAATACATAAAAAACATAAAAAATGACAAAAATAATAAAAAAATTAATCAAAATACTTGTCAAAATTCATAAAATAATGTATACTTAAAAAGTCAAATATTTCATGGGCCTGTAGCTCAGTTGGTTAGAGCACACGCTTGATAAGCGTGGGGTCGTAGGTTCAAGTCCTACCAGGCCCACCATTTTATTTGGTCCGTTGGTGAAGCGGTTTAACACACATGCCTTTCACGCATGCACACACGGGTTCAAATCCCGTACGGACTACCAATTTTGTTATTAATTAAATTTTATATAAATACAAAGAAGTGGAGCAGTAACATTTGAACCCTTATTTAAAGAAAGCCAGGATGATGGAAACTGGTAATAAGGAAAATGTGAAGAACACCACGGAGTAATTTATCTGAAATAATAGTAAGATAAGTCGGCTGTAATCCGTTACCATATTATACGTTTCCAAATGGAAACTATAAAGTGATCACAATAGTGATAAATAAGGTGGTACCGCGAATTACAGTTTTTCGTCCTTATAATATAGGGATGTTTAACTGTTTTTTTCTTAATTTGCCTAATTAGCTCAGTTGGTAGAGCAAACGGCTGTTAACCGTTGGGTCGTAGGTTCGAGTCCTACATTAGGCGCCATTAATGCTCAATTAGCTCAGTTGGTAGAGCAAACGGCTGTTAACCGTTGGGTCGTAGGTTCGAGTCCTACATTGAGCGCCATCTGCCTGATTAGCTCAGTCGGTAGAGCAAACGGCTGTTAACCGTTGGGTCGTAGGTTCGAGTCCTACATCAGGCGCCACTTAAACAAAATAGTAGGTGGTAGGTATATTTCCTACTAAACCTACTTTTTTTAATATATAAGGTGTGATATATATGATAAATTTCGACTTTAAAACAACAATTACCAATGTAGTGAAGGAAGAAGACTTACTTCAATATAAAAACAAAAAAAATGAAATAATGGAATCATTTCAAAAATGCGATATGATTGGCTGGGATAAAAATGTATCAACAGACAACATCAATCATATTAAACAAATGATGAAAGAAGTAAAAAAGAATTCTTCATTATTATTAGTAATAGGTATAGGCGGTTCTTTCTTAGGCAGTAAAGCCTTATACGATATGTTTGAACACTATTTCTCAGATCAGTTTAAAGTTATATATTGTGGATATAGTTTGTCTAGTAACTATTTAAGTGACTTACTAAAATTACTAAAAGATAAAGATTTTACAGTAAACGTAATAAGTAAAAGTGGAAATACAATGGAAATAAAACTTGCCTATAACCTTATAAAAGGATTTATGCAAGAAAAATATTCTGAAGAAGAAATAAAACAGAGAATAATTGTGACAACAGGAACTTCAGGATACTTATATGAAGAAGCAAGAACTAACAATTATAGGACCCTTTCAATACCAGATGATATTGGTGGAAGGTATTCGATGATGACAGATGCACACCTATTTCCACTAAGTTTTAATCTTGATATTGAACAATTAATTAGTGGTTATAACGATGGAGAAGTTATGAAAAAAGAGGCATATGAATATGCCATCATAAGAAGAAGTTTGTTTGATAAAAATAAAATAATAGAAAATTATGTTTCATTCGAGCCAAAATACGAAATGTTTATTGAATGGCTAAAACAATTATTTGGTGAAAGTGAAGGAAAAAATGGTAAAGGTATTTTTCCAACTAGTACTATTTTTACAAGAGACCTTCATTCATTAGGTCAATTTATTCAAGAAGGAAATAAAATACTATTTGAAACTTTCATAATTGTTAGACAAAATAGTGAAATAAATATTGATAATACAAACTTAAATAATATTAATAATGCTGTAGTAGACGCTGTTAGAAATGCACATTATAAAGGCAATGTTGCAGTCAATTTTATAGAAATAGACAAATTAAATGAGTATAATATGGGACTATTAATTAGATTCTTCTTCTACAGCGCCGCATTTTCATCACTGCTGTTTGAAGTGAATCCATTTGATCAACCAGGCGTTGAAGTTTATAAACACGAAATAAAAAAAAGTTTAGAAAATTTGAAATAGGAGGGATAGTATGGCAAACGAAAAATTTACAAAAGAAATGGTAGACGATTATGCAGACAAACTATTAATCGGACTAACCGAAGAAGAAAACCAAATGGTATTAGAAGAATTTCATATAATCGATAAAAATATCGACCTAATTAATGAAATACCAAATATTAAAGATGTACAGCCAATGACACACGCATTAGATAACTTTGAATGCGATTTTAGAGAAGACGTAGTAGAAGAATCAATTCCAATCGAAGATTTACTTAAAAACTGTGATGAAACAGATGGTGATGAAGTAGAAGTACCAAGGATGGTGGGATAATATGGCATATATGAATAAAAGTATTGAAGAAATACATAAGGCCCTAATAAACAAAGAAGTAACAGTAGATGAATTAATTAAAGAATCTTTAGAAAAATCTAAAGAAGTACAAAATGATTGTAATGCATTTGTAACAATATTAGAAGATCCAAAAGCAGTAGAAGTTACAGACGATTTACTATCAGGTATTCCTTACGGAGTTAAAGATAACTATAGTACTAAAGATGTACTTAGTACAGGTTCATCAAACACACTAAAAGATTATGTTCCATTCTTTACCGCAACATCAATCGAAAACCTAGAAAAACATGGCGCTATTATGGTAAATAAAACAGTAATGGACGAATTTGGAATGGGTGGAACTGGAACAACAGGACACACAGGAATCGTTACAAATCCATGGGATAAAACAAGAATGTGTGCAGGTTCATCTGCCGGAAGTGCTGCTGCTGTAGCCGCTGGAGTATATCCATATGCAACAGGTAGTGATACAGGAGATTCAATCAGAAAACCAGCCGCTTACTGCGGAATTGTCGGATATAAACCAACATATGGAATGATTTCAAGATATGGATTATTCCCATTTGCAAGCTCTCTAGACCACTGCGGAGCCCTAACTAGATCAGTAAAAGATGCTGCTATCGTAACAGACGGTATGAAAGGTATCGATAAATACGATATGACATCTTGGGATTCAAAAGATATAAATCTTTATGACAGTATCGACGGAAATGTCAAAGGTAAAAAACTATGCTACATCAAAGAAATCTGTGATATAAATATGTATCCAGATGCCGATGATGAACTAAAACAGCATCTACAAAACTTCCACGAAAAACTAGAACTTGCTAAACAATTAGGCATGGAAGTAGAAGAAGTATCAGTAGATCAAACATTATTAAACGCCGTTCCTTCAGTATATGTTGTAATTTCATGTGCTGAAGCAACATCAAATATGTCAAACCTAACAGGATTTATATTCGGACCAAGAGCCGAAGGAGATAAATGGGACGTAGAAATGAAAAACTATAGAACACAAGGCTTTTCACCACTTATCAAAAGAAGATTTGTAATCGGTTCATATGTATTACAAGCCCAAAATAAAGACCGTTACTTCCACAATGCCCAAAGAGTAAGAAGACTACTTGTAGATAAATGGAATGAACTATTTGAAAAATATGATGCAGTAATTCTTCCAGTAGGTTCAGGACCTGCTAAACCATTAGAAGGTTCAAAAAACATCCTAGATCAAAGTACAGCAGTTTTAGAAGACCATCTTCAAATTGGAAACTTTGGAGGATTCCCATCAATCACAATTCCAGATGGATTTGTAAATAATCTTCCAGTTGCCTTAAATATAACAGGAAAATGTTATGACGATGTAAATGTTTTAAATATCGCATACGCATTAGAAAGCAAAATGGACTATAAAGGACAAACTGCAGGAGGTGCTAAATAATGAAATATAAAGTATTAATCGGATTAGAAATGCACTGTGAAATCAGTGAAACTAATACAAAAGTATTTTCATCAGCTGCAAACACCTTCACAGATCAGCCAAACACAAACATTAGACCAGTAGATATGGCTTTTCCAGGGACACTTCCAGTAATCAATAAAGAAGCCGTTAGAAAATCATTAATGGCAAGTATAATCTTAAACTGTACACAACCAGAATATGTATACTTCGAAAGAAAAAATTATTACTATCCAGACCTTCCAAAAGGATTCCAAATCACTCAGGAAACAAAACCCGCACCAATTGGAATTTATGGAAAATTAAAATTTGAATGTAACGGAGAAGAAAAAGAAATCAGAATAAATAACCTTCACTTAGAAGAAGATGCCGCATCTTCAGATCACGAAGGAAGAAGTTCAAAAATCAACTATAACCGTGCAGGAGTACCATTATTAGAATTAGTTACTGAACCAGACTTACGTTCTGCTGATGAAGCAGTTGCCTTCCTAGAAACAATGAGAAGCATATATCAATATGCTGGTATCAGTGAAGCAGATAGTAAAAAAGGTCAAATCAGATGTGATGTAAACGTTTCAATCATGGAAGCAGATAAAGACGAAAACGATCCAAATAACTGGGGAACAAAAGTTGAAATCAAAAACGTTAACTCATTTGGTGGTGTAAGAGATGCCATCAACTATGAAATCGAAAGACAAACTGAACTTAAAGAGCAAGGCAGATATGATGAAGTAGAGCAAGAGACAAGAAGATGGGATGAAGATTCAATGTCTACAATCCGTATGCGTAGTAAAGTAGATGCCATCGACTATAAATATTTCGTTGAACCAAATATTCCAAAAATAAAATTATCTAAAGATTGGGTAGAACAAATTAGAAAAGAAATTCCCAAATTAGCACACGAAAGAAAAGAAACATATATAAACGAATATGGAATTTCAGATTATGATGCAACAATTCTAGTAAAAGAAAAACAAACTGCAGATTTCTACGAAGAAACAATAAGTTTAGGCGCAGATCCAAAAATCGCATCAAACTGGATTACAACAAATCTATTAGGAAGTTTAAACAAATTAGAACTAACCATGGATGATATAAAATTAACTCCAAACAGCCTAGCAGAAATAATTAAACTAGTAGATACAAAAGAAATATCTTCAAAACAAGCAAAAGATGTATTCCAAGAATGCCTAACAAACGATAAAACACCAAAAGAAGTAGTTAAAGAAAAAGGTATGACACAAATGTCAGATGCTGGAGAAATTACTAAAATCGCTAATGAAGTATTAGATGAAAATCCAGAAATCGTTGAAAAATATAAATCAGGAAGAACAAACGTAGTAGACTTCCTAGTTGGACAAATCATGAAAAAAACAAGAGGTACTGCAAACCCTACAATGGCAAGAAGTACTATGCTTGAAGAAATCGAAAAGAGGTGAAACAGGTGAAAGCAAACAAATATAGAAATATAAGACCAGGTGAAATTACAGAAGAACATATCGGAAAAACACTAAGAGTAGCAGGATGGGTAGAAAATATAAGAGACCATGGTGGAGTAATTTTCGTTGACTTAAGAGATGAAACAGGAACTGTTCAAATCGTAAGTAACGATGACTCTATCTTCGAAAACCTTACAAGAGAATCAGCAATCTCACTAGAAGGTATTGTTAGAATGCGTGATGAAGAAAACTTCAATCCAAAAATAAGTACTGGTAAAATAGAAATATTAATCGATAAATTCGATATGCTTTCAAAAGCAAATAACGAACTACCTTTTGAAATACTTACATCAACAAACGTAAACGATGAAGTAAGATTAAAATATCGTTATTTAGATATGCGTAACAAAAAAGTTCACGACAATATTAAATTTAGAAGTGAAATCTTAAAATTCCTAAGAAATAAAATGGATACATTAAACTTTACAGAAGTACAAACTCCAATCTTAACCGCATCTTCACCAGAAGGCGCTAGAGACTTCATTGTTCCATCAAGAAAATTCCATGGAAAATTCTATGCACTTCCACAAGCTCCACAAATCTTTAAAGAATTATTAATGGTTGGTGGCTTTGATAAATACTATCAAATTGCTCCATGTTTTAGAGATGAAGATTGTAGAGCAGATAGAACATTAGAATTCTATCAATTAGACTTTGAAATGGCTTTTGCAGAAGAAGAAGACGTATACGAAGTAGGAGAAGAAATATTCTATGATTTATTCACTAAATTTTCAGATAAAGAAGTATCTCCTAGACCTTTTAGAAGAATTCCATATAAAGAAGCACTATTAAAATATGGAACAGATAAACCAGACTTAAGAAACCCATTAGAAATAATTGATTTAACAGAAGAATTTAAAGAAACAACCTTTAAACCATTCCAAAAATCAGTTATTAGAGGAATCAAAGTCGATGATTTAGCAGATAAACCAAACTCATGGTTTAATGAAGTTGTAGATTATGCTAATAAAATTGGTATGCCAGGTATTGGATATATAAGTGTTTTAGAAGATATGACATTTAAAGGGCCAATCGATAAATTCCTATCAGACGAAGAAAGAAAGAACCTAATTACCAAAGCAGACCTAAAAGCAGGTAGTGTACTATTCTTTATCGCAAATAAAAAAGAAAAAGTAGCCGCTAACTTCGCTGGTCAAATAAGAACAGAATTAGGTAGAAAATTAGAATTAATCGATCCAAATAAATTTGAATTCTGTATCGTAAATGATATGCCAATGTTTGAATATAACGAAGAAGAAGGTAAATACGATTTTGGTCATAATCCATTCTCAATGCCACAAGGTGGAAAAGAAGCTTATGAAAAAGAAATTGAAGATATTCTAGCGTATCAATTCGACTTTGTATGTAATGGATATGAAATGTCATCAGGTGCTGTTAGAAACCATGATATTGAACTATTAATGAAAGGTTTCAACCTAGTAGGTTATACTGAAGAAACAGTAAAAGATAAATTTAAATCACTTTATACCGCATTCCAGTATGGCGCACCACCACATGCAGGTATGGCTCCTGGAATCGATAGAATAATTATGCTTCTAAAAGATGAACCAAATCTAAGAGAAGTTCAAGCATTCCCACCAAATGTAAGTGGTGAAGATAAAATGATGGGTTCACCTTCAGAAATACCAGAACAACAATTAAGAGAAGTTCATATTAAAATCAGATAATATGAACTTTTTATCTAAAGGAGGAATTCATGTATATAACTAATTGTAAAGAAAATACATATTTTGAAATAACTGAAATTTGGTTTCATTATAACGAAAGAATAGAATACGCCAAAAGAGGAATAGAAGAAGGTACAGTTGTATATATATTAAAAAACAATGATGAACAAATAACTGTCAATAGTGAAAGTAATATAGAAACCAGTTTCACATACGATGAAGCCTTAAACATATGTGGTGAGCCATTACAAAAAAAACCGAAAATAAAAAGTATAACAAAAAAATAAATGTTCATAATAAAACCGAAAGGGGAATACAATGAACGAAAATAAAAAACATTGCTGTAAAAAACAAGAACAACCAGAATGTAAAAAACAAAATCAAGAGCAAACAAAAGAATTAGACAAAATGAAAGAAGTAATATCAGTAGAGGCTGGACAAAATACAGAAATAGTAAAAGAAAATAAAGAGACTCAAAATTAATTGGGTCTTTTTTATTACCCGAAACCGTTAAATTAAGAGGAAAGTTCCCGAAAAGATAAAAATAGAATTTATTTAATTAAAGTCCCGAAAATAGAGGG
>JAAWSW010000042.1 GCA_022801735.1 Bacilli bacterium
ACATCAACAAGTGCGTCAGTAGCCTATACAGCCCCAGGGACATTAGTAGGAAAAGTAAGTGATGGAACCAACACAGTAAGTAGTAGTTATACAGTAACAATAGATAATGGGTTCTATACCTCTGGTAGTTGTAAGTACTTTATGGAAGGTGGTAAAAGAGTAACAGGATGGCTTTGTTTAAAAAATGGATCTTCTGCAATTAGGTGTGATACTTCTGAGGTACCAACATCTCAATATTGGTATTATTCAGCATCTGATGGATGTGCGAAAACAGGATGGCAAACTATTGCATATACAAATCCTATTGGTATCACATGTAGTAGTAAATACTTTTGGTTTGATAGTACTGGAAGAATGGCGACAGGTTGGAGACAAATAAATGGAACATGGTATTATTTCGCTTTATATAATGATACAGAGTATAAATGGAATACTAGACAAGTATTTGGATGTATGTATACTGGCTGGGTTTATAGTGAAGAGTATAATTGTGCTTCACATGGATGGTATTTTAATTCTAATGGAGCACTAGCAACAAATACAACTATAAATGGTAGTTATGTGGATTCATCAGGATGCTGGATACAATAGAATTTTAATTATAAATAAAAACAATGTTTATATATTAATTTGTTATAATCGTTGTTTTTTGTTTTATTTAATATTTTGGATACTTTTAGTTTAGGGGTATACAAACTTTAAAATAAATGTTAAAATTAGAGTGTATATAGTAGAAGGTGGTTTTGTGAAATATTTAGGTTTGGATTTGGGTACCCGCAGTTTAGGTGTGGCTATATCAGACATTACTAAAACTATAGCAACTACTTATAAGACTATAAAGTTTGCTGATAGTGATTACGAAAGTGCAATTAACGAACTATCTACTATTATTGAATGTGAACCTATTGAAAAGATTGTGTTAGGTTTTCCTAAAAATATGAACAATACAATAGGTCCACGTGCTTTAACTACTTTAGAGTTTAAAGAACTTTTAGAGAAACGTTTTGATATCGAAGTAGTTATGCAAGATGAAAGATTGTCAACAAAAGAAGCAAGTAGTTATATGATAGAGGCTGATATGTCAAGAAAAAAAAGAAAACAAAAAATTGACAGTTTGGCGGCTAATATAATTTTGCAGACATATTTGGATAAGAAAGGAATGGAATAAGATGGAAGGTAAAGATGAATTAAAATTTAAAGCAGTAGATGCGGAAGGAAGACAAATTGATTGTGATACTTTATTTATGTTTGAATCACCAGAAACTAATAAAAATTATATAGTTTACACTGATAATTCAATTGATGAGGAAGGCAATATTAGAGTATATGCGTCTATATATAATCCAGCAGATTTACAAGTTGTTGAAGGAGAAGAACTTGCTGCATTAGAATTAATCCCAATTGAAACTGAAAAAGAATGGAAGATTATTGAAACTATTCTAGAAGAAATGCAAAATCAAGTTGAGGAAGAACAAGCACAATAATATGAATAAGAGACGTAAGTTTTCATTTAAAAAATTTGCACTATTTTTAATAGTGCTTATTGTTTTAATTGTGGTTGGTTTTTTAGGACTTTATAAATTACAGACTGGTGCAGTTAGTGGTGATACTAAAACTATTTCTGTAACAGTCGATAAAGGTAATAATTATTTTACTATTTCTAAAGTGCTTAAGGAAAATGGTTTAATTAAGTCAGAGTTTTTTTACAAGGTATTTTTGAAATTTCATAAGCCAGAAAATATTGAGGCTGGAACATATGAACTTAATAAGGCAATGACAGTGTCAGAAATTGTTGAAACACTTTGTAACAAAAGTAATATTAAAGATACGAGTGTTAAATTAACTTTTAGGGAAGGGTTAAATATTCGTCAAATGGCTAATATTGTTGAAGAAAAAACTGGTATTAGTGCTGATGATTTTATAGCCAAGGTTAGTGATGGATCGTATATTGATTCTTTGAAAAATAAATATTGGTTTATTACAGATGCTGTGAAAAATTCAGAAATATACTATAATTTAGAAGGTTATTTATATCCTGATACTTATATTTTAGAAAAGGATGATGTTACTTTAGATAGTATTTTAACTAAGATTTTGGATAATACTGATAAAAAATTATCTGGTTTAAAATCATCTATTGAAAATAGTGGTTATACTGTACATGAAATACTTACTTTAGCATCTTTAATTGAACTTGAGGCTGTTACAGAGAGTGATAGAGCGCAGGTCGCTGGAGTTTTCTATAATAGATTAAATAATAAATGGTCACTTGGTAGTGATGTTACCACTTATTATGCGGCTAAAAAATCTATGACAGAAAGGCTTACTAAGTCAGAACTTAATTCTTGTAATGGATATAATACTAGATGTACTTCAATGAGGGGGCTTCCAGTCGGACCTATTGATAATCCAAGTTTAAGTTCTATTAAGGCTGCGGTTAATCCTACTGATACAGATTGTTATTATTTTGTGGCAGATAGTGAGAAAAAGGTGTATTTTACTAGGAATGCAAATGAGCATGCTGCTATTATTGCTAAATTAAAAAAAGAGGGTAAATGGATAGGATAGAAAAATATGCTTTAGAAAATGATGTTCCTATTATGCAAAAGGAAGGAATATTATTTTTGAAGGATTATATTGTTAAAAATAATATTAAAAATATTTTAGAGATTGGTTCAGCAATAGGTTATTCAGCATGTCAAATGGCATCTACTGGTAGTGATGTGAAAATAGTTACTATAGAAAGAGATGAATTACGTTACCATGAGGCAGTTAAAAATATAAATGAATTGGGTTATGATAATCAAATAGATATTATTTTGGCAGATGCTTTAGAGGTAGAGATTAATGGTAAATTTGATATGATTTTTATTGATGCTGCTAAGGCACAATATATTAAATTTTTTGAAAAATTTAAATACAATTTAAGTGATAATGGTGTTATTATATCTGATAATTTATCTTTTCATGGTTTAACAGAACCAGATGTAGTGATTAAAAATCGTAATTTACGCCAGCTTGTTCGTAAGATTAATAATTATAAACAGTATTTATTAGAAAATAGTGAGTTTAAAACTGAATTTTATGATATAGGTGATGGTATAACTGTAAGTAAAAGGAATTAATTTTCCTTTTTTTCTATGTGATAAGATATAAAGTTTTCAAAAATAACTTTAATAAGTATATAAATAAAAATATAAAACTTAATATATTTTTGTTAAAAAAATGTAAATCTATGATATACTTAATAATAGGAAGGAGTAAAGGTTTATGGATAACGCAAAATTAAAAGCAACGGCTAGAGAACGTTTAAATGGAAATTATCCAGTTGTAATTCTTGGTCTATTATTATTCATATTACTTGGGGGTTGTTGTTCATTTATTGCTAGTGCAATTCATGCTTCATGGTTAACATCTGTATTGATGTTAATTGTTGAATCGTTAGTAATAATGGGATTTGTTGGAGTAATTTTAAAAATTGCTAGAAAGAAAAAAACAAACTTAGAGGATATATTTGCTAAAACTGATTTGTTTGATAAATATATACTTATAACACTTATTTTAGGTGCTATATCATTACTTATGTGGGTACTTGAATTTTTATCATTTAAATCATTAATCATGGTAATGCTTAATTATTCAGAACTTAATATTGTATTAGCGGTAGTATTAGTATTATTTGGTTTATTATTAAGTGCTGCTATTATTATGGTAGGTATTTATTTGGCAATTTCATTATCACAAACTTATTTTGTTTTATATGATAATCCAAAAATGAAGATTACTGAAGTATTAATTAAGAGTTTTGACATGATGGCTGATTATATTTTAGAGTATTTTATATTAGTATTAAGTTTTGCAGGATGGATGATTTTAGGTATCTTTACTTTAGGTATTTTATATATTTGGTTAATTCCATATATGTTAGTAACATTTGCTTTATTTTATGATAAGGTTAGAGCAGATTATGAATCTATTAGTGGAAATCCAGAAGAGGCAATTTCTTCTGCTAAAGCATCAGAATTAAAACCTATTGTTAAGAAGACAGCAGCAAAAACTACTACTAAAAAGGCTGCTACTGCTAAACCAGTTGCTAAAAAGTCAACTACAAAAACTGTAGCAAAACCAGCGGCTAAGAAAACAACTACAAAAACCGTAGCAAAACCAGTTGCTAAGAAAACAACTACAAAAACTGTAGCAAAACCTGCTGCTAAGAAAGCACCAGTTAAAAGTACTACTAAAACAGCTGCTAAAAAAACTACTGCTACAAAAACAACAAAGACAAAAACAACTACTGCTAAAAAAGCGACAACAAAAACTACAAAAAAGTAAAAAGGTAGAAATTTCTATCTTTTTTTGATATAATTTTTTGGTGGGTGAAAGTATGAAAATAACAGCAATCATAAAAAATATTAATCAGGCATTTGAAATAAAAGATTTAGTTCAAACTTTTATTGTGCCTTTAAAAGATTATAGTATTAATTATGTGGATACATTTTCTTTAGATGATGTAAAAGTTTTAAAAGAGACGGGCAAAGAAATTTTTGTATGTATTAATAAAAATTTTTATAATAATGAACTTAATGATTTGAAGTCATTAATGATAGATATTGATAATCTTGGTATTAATGGTATTATTTTTTATGATATTGCAGTTGTTAAAATAAAAAGTGACTTGAATTTGAAAACAGATTTGGTGTGGTCACAGGAGCATTTAGTGACTAATCATGGTACAATTAATTATTGGTATGATAAGGGGGCTAAATATGCTTATTTATCTTCTGAACTTGCTAAAGATGAAATATTGGATATAGTATTAAATTCTAAGGCTAAACTTTTTATGAATGTATTTGGTTATGTTCCTATGTTTACATCTAGAAGACATTTGGTTAACAATTATTTGGATTATTTTAATTTATCTGATAAAGCAGGTTTGAAAAAGATTTATAAGGAGGGTAAGGAATATCCTATTATTGATAGTACTCATGGAACGACTGTATATTCTGATTATGTTTTAAATATTTTAGATGAGAATTTTTTTGATGATATGTATATTGTTTTTAACAGTATATTCATAAGTGATGATGATTTTAAAAGGGTTCTTCTGAATTTTAAGGATAATAAGTTTCCATATGAACATGGATTTTTGTATAAAGAAACGGTGTATAGGGTGAAGAAAAATGATTAAACCAGAATTACTTGCTCCTGCTGGAGATTTTGAGAGACTAAAAATTGCACTTTTATATGGTGCGGATGCGGTTTATGTTGGTGGTACTTTTAATTTAAGAGCCAATGCAGATAATTTTACAATTACTGAGATTGAAAAGGGTGTAAAATATGCACATGAATTAGGTAAAAAGGTTTATGTGACTGTTAATATTGCACTTCATAATAAAGAACTTAATGAGATAATGGAGTATTTAAAATCACTTGATAAGATAGGTGTGGATGCAATTATAGTTAGTGATCCTGCAATTATTAATTTGGCTAGGAAGAATACTAGTTTAGTTATTCATCTATCTACACAGGCCTCTACTATTAATAAAGAGGCTGTAGAGTTTTGGAAAAATGAAGGTGTTAGCCGTATTGTTTTGGCTCGTGAATGTGATATGGGTGATATAAAAACAATTAAGGATAATGTTGATGTTGAACTTGAGACTTTTGTTCATGGGGCTATGTGTGCCTCATATAGTGGTAGATGTGTTTTATCTAATTACTTAACTGCTAGAGATTCTAATCGTGGTGGATGTAGTCAGATATGTCGTTGGGATTTTGATTTATATGAAGAAGATGAACATTTAAAAGGAGAAAAGCCCTTTACTTTTTGTACCAAGGATTTATCTTTAATTAAGCATATACCAGAATTGATGGAACTTGAAGTGGATAGTTTAAAGATAGAAGGTCGTATGCGTTCTAGTTATTATATTGCAACGATTATTAAAGTTTATCGTATGGTGATTGATAAATACTGGAACAATCCACAGGGTTATGAATATAATTTAGAATATGAGCAGGTACTTAGGAGATGTGCTAATAGGGATTCTGTTCCACAATTCTTTAATGGATATTTTGGTAAGGATGCTCAGTATTATAATGGTAGAGTGGAAACTACTAATCAAGATTTCTTGGGCACAGTGCTTGAATATGATGAGAATACTAGATTAATGAAATTGGAACAAAGAAACTATTTTAAAAAGGGTGATAATGTTACTATTTTTGGCCCATTAGATGAGTTTGATTTTATTATTTCTGAAATTTATGATGAGAATATGCTTGAAATAGATATTGTTAGGCATCCTAAACAAATAGTATATATAAAAGTACCTAAGTTGGTTAAAAAAGATTATATGATGAAAAAGAACTTGACAAACAATTACAATAGTAGTAATATGTTGGAAAGTTAAGACAGAAAGGTGAAACAGAATGAATAAAACAGATGAAATTTATGTAACTATGCAAGGGTTAGAAGATATGAAAAAGGAACTTGAATACTTACAAAAGGAAAAAAGACCTGAAGTTATTGAGGCTTTAAAAGAGGCAAGAGCATTAGGTGATTTAAGCGAAAATGCTGAATATGATGCTGCTAGAAGTGAACAAGCAGAAGTTGAATCTAAAATTGCTAGTTTAAGTTTAATGATTGAAAATGCTAAATTAATTACTGATGCAGATACAGATGAAGTTTCTATTGGTAACACTGTTACTGTGGAATATGTGGAAGATAACGAGAAAGAAGATTATACTATCGTTGGTAGTACAGAAGCAGACCCTTTTGAAAATAAAATTTCTAATGAATCACCAATTGCGCAAGCAATTATGGGGCTTAAAGTTGGTGAAGTTGCTAAAGTATCAAGTCCTAATGGTGAGTATGCTGTAAAAGTATTAGAAATAAAATAGACTTTTGTGTCTATTTTTTTTATTTTTTCCTTTGTTCTTTAGGTAAAAATTGGTATAATAATAATAGGGTGATAATATGAATAGAACAAAAATAATTGCAACAGTAGGTCCTCTTACTTATAAGAGAGAACTTTTGGAAGAACTTGTTTCTTCAGGGGTAGATGTGATTCGTTTAAACATGAGTTATTCTGACCATGAATTTTGCAGTCATATTATCGAAAATATTAAGTTAATAAATGAAAAATTAGGCACTAATGTGGCTACGATGTTAGATTTAGAAGGTCCTTGTATTAGAACTGGTGAATTTAGTGGTGGAGAGGCTGAATTTAAAACTGGCGAACGTATAAG
This sequence comes from Bacilli bacterium, assembly GCA_022801735.1. Taxonomy (GTDB): domain Bacteria; phylum Bacillota_I; class Bacilli_A; order RF39; family UBA660; genus Coprosoma. The sequence continues at coordinate 7,243 of JAAWSW010000042.1, forward strand.
AATTTATATGAAACCAGTTATTTGTAATGGTTATCAATTTTCAGTTAATTACTCTAAGTTAGTTGATGATTTAAGATTTCGTTCTGTTATTAAATTGATGGACGGTAAAGTTGTATTAGAAGTTGTGGAAAAGGGTATTGATTACGTTGTTTGTGAGGTTATTAAAGGTGGTGTCGTTGATAGTTTTACAAAGGTATATCTTCCTGGAATTATCTTAAATCGTAAATTTTTAACTAAACAAGATCGTGAGGATATTTTATTTGCTGATAAGATGGATGTAGATTTTATTGGGGTATCTAATGTTTCTGATGCGGAAGATATAATGGAGGTAAACGATTTACTTATTGAATGTCAAAATGATCATATTGGTTTAATTGCGAAGATTCAAAATGATAGGGCAATTAAATCTTTGAATCGTATTATTGATGTTTCTGATGGAATATTACTTGCTCGTAGTGATTTAGCAGTTGAACTGCCTATAGAAGAAGTACCTAATATAAAAAATACAATTATTAGAAAATGTCATGGCAAAGGAAAGATTAGTATTATTACGGCTGAACTGGATAGTTTTTTAACTAGGGATGTGGTTCCTAGTCGTTCTGAAGTTTCTGATTTGGCTAATTCGGTTTCTGAAAGTGTAGATGCAATTTTACTTGCTGGAGAAACGGCTATTGGTATGCATCCAATTGAGGCTGTTAATGAGGTTGAAAAAATTATTAGGGCTGCTGAATGTACTATTGATTATGATTATCATTTTGATAGAGTTATAAAAACTAAACATAAAGATATTGCTGATACTGTTGCAAGTAGTGTGGCTTTAGGGGCAATGGAACTTGATTGCAAGGTTATAATTGTTGCTACTAACACTGGTTATACTGCAAGACAAATGAGTAAACTTCGTCCTCCTTGTATTATTATTGCAGCAGCGCCTGATGAGAGAGTGGCTAGAAGTTTGAATTTACATTTTGGGGTATTACCAATTTCTATTGACAAAGACAATTTTGATGACATGATTTGTGTTGCGGTTGAAGAGGCTAAAAAGGTTTTAGATTTAAATAAAGGTGATAAATTTATTATTACTGGTGGTTATCCATTTAAAAAAGTTAGACATACTAATTTTATGAAGATAGATGAAATTTAAAAGAATAAAATGGGGTGAAAATTATGTATAATTTAGGTGAGCAATTTAAAATTGATTTTAAAAATGCAGTTGTTAATGAAAAAATGATTGTTAGTGGTAATAATTATCGTTTTACTGTTTTATCACCTAGGGTAATTAGGCTTGAGTATAGTACAGATGGTGGTTTTTTAGATAAACCTACTGGACTTATTTTACACAGAAATTTAAGTATGCCAGAGTTTAAAGTAAATGATAGTGGTCATTTTGTTGAAATTACAACCGAATATTTTAAGTTAACATACACTAAAGAAAGACCATTTTTGGGAAGTAAGGTTAATCCCACTGTAAATCTTAAAGTTGAGTTACTTGGAACTGATAAGGTATGGTACTATGGTCATCCTGAGGTTAGAAATTATGGGCTTCCAGCACTTAGTTTAGAAGAGGGAGGCACTAATGGACGTGGATTGTATTCACCTGAGGGAATGGCGAGTATAGATGATTCTAAAGATTTTATTTGGAATGAAGATGGTACGACTGCTACTAGAGTTGGTACTAATATTGATATATATTTATTTATGTATAATAAAGATTATGAACTTGCCTTAAAGGATTATTACGAACTAACTGGTTATCCTGCTTTGGTTCCAAGATATGCTTTAGGTAACTGGTGGAGTCGTAATAATGATTATGATGATTTAGAGTTAAAGGAACTTGTAGATACTTTTGAAAAAAAACAAATTCCTGTATCGATTATGGTTCTTGACAAGGATTGGCACAAACGTGCATATATTGGAAAATATCATTTGAAAACAGGGTTTACTTTTGATAATGAAAAATTTAAAAATCCAGGTGCAATGATTTCTTATTTACATTCTAAAGGTATTAGGTTAGGTCTTAATATTAATCCTACAGAAGGTATTTATAATTATGATAAGTATTATGAAGAAGCACTTAAATATTTACCTGCTAATAGTGATGGACAAATTCCATTTAATGTTTATGATCCTAAGTTTGTAGATGTTTATATGAAATTATTTATTCATCCATTAGATACTATGGGAATTGATTTCTTCTGGCTTGATACTAGTGATAAAGTTAATTTAAGTGATTTAGCATTACTTAAACATTATCAATTTTCTGATATGCTTAGGGATTATAAGCGTAGACCAATGCTTTTAGCGCCTGATGCTAGACTTGCTCCTCATCGTTATCCAGTATTATATTCTGGAAAAACTACAGTTAGTTGGAGTACTCTTAAGAAAATTCCATTTTATAATGCATCTGCATTTAATAATGGTGTAAGTTTCTGGTCTCATGATATTGGTGGTTATTTTAAAGGAACCGAAGATAATGAACTTTATATTAGATTTGTCCAATTAGGTACTTTTTCACCAATTTTAAAATTTGGTGTTGATAAAGGAGAGTATTATAAACGTGAGCCATGGAGATGGGATATTAAGACTTATACAATTGTTAAAGACTTTTTACAATTACGTCATAAATTAATTCCATATATTTATAGTGAGGCTTATAAGTATCATAAGTATGGTACACCTTTAATTAAACCTATTTATCATACAAATCCAGAGTTTTACGATGATGTTTTGTATCGTAATGAGTATTATTTTGGTGGGGAATTATTAGTTTGCCCAATTGTGTCTAGAAAAGATTATGTCATGAATCGTGTTGTTCATAATTTCACAATGCCTGAAGGTGTGTGGTATGACTTTATGACTGGTAAAAAATTCCCTGGTGGTAATAATTATATTACATTCTTTAGAGATGAAGAATTCCCTGTATTTGCTAAATCAGGATCAATTATACCACTTGGAACTAATGAAAATTTAAATGATACAACACCGCCTACAGATATGGAAATTCATATTTTCCCTGGTAAGAGTAATACTTATACGTTATTTGAAGATGATGGGGAAAGTGATTTATATCGTAAGGATTTTTATTTACTTACTGAAATTGAATATAACTATTTACCAAACAATTATAGTGTAATTATTAGGGCAAAAGAGGGTAAAAGTGGAATTGTTCCAGAAAAACGTAATTATAAAATTATATTTAGAAATACTAAACGTACTGATGATGTTGAAGTATATAGTAATAGAGATAAGGTATCGTTTAAAACTTATGTTGATGGTCCAGACTTTGTTGTAGAGGTTAAGGATGTTAAAACGGTTGGACAACTTACAGTAAGTTGCCGTGGTAAAGATATCGAAATTGATGCGGTTCACTTAATTAATCGTGATATTGAAGGCATCATTAGTGATTTACAAATTTCTACTGAAATGAAAGAAGAAATCGATAGTATTTTATTTAGTGATTTAACTATTCAAAAGAAACGTATTGAAGTTAGAAAATTAGGTAAAAAAGGACTTGATAAAAAGTTTATTAAAATGTTTATTAAACTTCTTGAATATATTAATGAAATATAGAGTTTTGGCTCTATATTTTTTTGTCAAAATGCCAAATTTGTAATAAAAAACATGCCAAAAAGGGATTTGGTAAATTACAAGAAAAAAGAAGGAATTGGGTAGGCCAGCGCAGTAGGATATATATGAGGGTAAAGAATACCTATAAGGAATTTCAAAAAAATAA
>JAAWSW010000043.1 GCA_022801735.1 Bacilli bacterium
TTCCATTATACCCCCCCCCCCCCCCCTACTTTGTCAATACTTTGGCCAGTTTCAAGCATAAAAAAACTTGATATACCTATCAAGCAATTTTCTCCCATCATCTTTTTGTCAAAACAATTTCTTCTAATTCCTCAGAATCTATAAACTCATCTATATAAGGTACCTCACAAACCCTAAATCTTTTCCTAAGCATCTGAAATACCTCTTTTGAATTTCTTAAAAAACTGCTTTGTTCAGACAATTCATCATAATCATACTCATCTATATACTCAAACATATTTTTTGCAAATAAATATTTATAAGTACTAATAAATAATAAAATATTATCCGAATTTGGACTTACCCTACATCCTCTCTTTTTTCTTTTTGTAAATTTAATATATTCAGCACAAACAGCGCCATCAATTCTACCAACTGACCAACTATCGCAATCAATATAATATGGATTTAAATAACTATCTAAAATTATATTCCCAAAATGCATATCACCTACACAAAGTTTTGCAGGATGTTCATGTATTAGTCTTAATGTCCTTGAACAAAAACCAACAATATTTAAAAATTGTCTACTATTATCACTTAAATAATTAAATTCTTCTAGCGAATGAGCATTAAAAACATACGGCATACTATATCCTATAAAACAGTCATCCTTATCATAAATAGGATTTGTAGGCATAACTACATTTGGCAAATCAATTTTCCTTAATATAGCAACCTTCTTTTCCCGATCTTTCATCAACTGAATATATTGCTTAATAAAATAAGGCGATTGTACTACACTTGGTTTGTATATTTTATATGCAACACCATCTTTATAATGTATATATGCCTCGGTAGTATTCCTACTAATTATCGGATAATCCTTTATTTCCATAGCAAATCATCCCTTTCGGCTCATATATTATCATCCGCAAAAATAAAAGTCAAATTCATATTTATTAAACATATTAATTTCAAAGAAAACATGTTATAATTAAAGTGGTGATAATATGATATATAAAAGAAGAAAAATAAAAAAAAGTGCGATTATTGGACTAGGTGCAATTATTATCTTTATTGCATTAATAATCACTAGTATATGCCTATACAAACATTTTACAAGTAATGAATATAAACTTACAAAAATTGGATATAATGAAAAAGAAATAACCACTTTACTAAAAAGTGATAACAAAATTTTAAACAAAGCCTTAGAAAATGAATATGATAAACATTTAATTTCTTTAACAAAAGAAAAATATTTTATGTGGAAAAACTATGAAAAATATAAAAAATATATAAAAAAAGTTTTAGAAACAACCAATGAAATAAATTATAAAGATATAGTTACAAAAGTTAATACAAAAACAAATTATGATTACTATACCCACACAGAAAAAACAAATATGAAAAAAAACAACAAAATTCTAGTTAACAAATATTACTCATTACCAGAAAAATATGCACCTACTGACATTGTAACAGTTAGTAATTGGTATTCATACGGAACTATCAGTGTAAAAAGTGAAGTTTATGAAGCTTTCAAAAATATGTTTAATGCTGCAAAAAAAGAAAACATCACTCTAATAATTAATTCTGGATACCGTACATATGAATCCCAAAAAGAAGTATACGATTATTATAAAAATATGAATGGTGAAGAATACGCTGATGGATATGCCGCTAGACCAGATTTTTCTGAACACCAAACAGGTTTATCAATAGACGTTATCACTTATGGAACAGCAGGTAAAGACTTTGACAAAACTGATGCCTTCAAATGGCTACAAAAACATGCTCATGAATATGGATTTATCCTAAGATATCCAAAAGGAAAAGAAGAAATTACTGGATATGCATATGAATCATGGCACTACCGTTACTTAGGAAAAGATTTAGCAAAAAAAGTCAAACAAAGCGGTTTAACTTATGATGAATATTATGCTTTCTATTTAGATAAGGAGTAATATATGAAACTAAAAAATATAATAATAACATTTATATTATTTGTCCTAATAATTGTAGGTTGCTTAATATTATTTGGTAAAAAAGAACCAAATAGCATAACAACCAATAAAACAATTGACAACTCTTTAGAGACTAAATTAAAAAATGAACAATACTACATAAAAAATAATTTAACTAGATATTTAGAATATGCAAAAAATACAGACTTAAGTCCAAATAAAATAATAACTGATGTAAATTCTAATTTAGACAAAACAAAATATGAAGACACCGAAAAAACAAATATAAATGATAATTACTTAATGCTAGTAAATAAATATTACTACTTAACAGAAGATTATACCCCATCTGATTTAATAACTCTAACTGCAAAATATAATACTGGTGTTAATAGTAAAATGCGTAAAGTTGCTGCCGACCACTTCATGGAAATGTCAGATGCAGCAACCTTAGATAACATTACAATTAAAAATGCATCAGGCTATCGAAGTTATAATTATCAAGAAAGACTTTATAATAATTATGTAGAAAGAGATGGAAAAAAAGCCGCTGATACTTACTCTGCTAGACCAGGATTTTCTGAACACCAAACAGGGCTTACAAGTGATATAAATCAAATTGATAATAGTTTTGAAAACACTGACGCGTTCAGATGGTTACAAAAACATGCTCATGAATATGGCTTTATTTTAAGATTTCCAAAAGATAAAGAAGATGTAACTGGATACCAATATGAGCCATGGCACTATCGTTATGTTGGCATAAAAGCAGCAAAACAAATACATGACGAAAATTTAACACTAGAAGAATATTACGCATACTATATTAAACATTAATTATAAAAATAAAACATATCATTATACTGGTGATAAAATGTATAATTTAAAAGACGCTTATTTAGCAGCATCAATATTAAACGTTAGTTTTGATAAATTTACTCCTGAAGAATTCCTAGAAGGTATTAATATTGAACTTGAACATGGAACAATAAATCCAAGTACTAATGTTACAAATAACGACTTAATAGTAACTGCAAAAATAGCATTAGCCCATCTCAATGAATTTCCTAACTACTATAATCCAACCTATGGATTAAAAGTATTCGAAAAATTCTTACAAAGTAAACAAAAAGAAAATAATTCCAATTAGGAATTATTTTTTATATACTCTAAAACTTTGTCACACGTCAAATGAAAATTCTCATAATTTGTTTTAAACCATTTCAAGTCCATTTGATTATTAAACCATGTATATTGTCTTTTAGCATAATGTCTGCTTCTTTGCTTAATTAAATCTATAGACTCATCATAAGAACAATTACCATCAAAATAATCAAATAATTCTTTATAACCAATTGGAGTCATAACTGCTTTACTACGAATACCAGAATCATATAAAAGTTTAGCCTCATCAATCAACCCTTGTACAATCATTTTTTCAACTCTCTGATTAATTTTATAATACAAAACATCTCTATCAGCAGTTAAACCAATAAATAATGTATCATACAACAAATTGTTATTTTTTTCTTTAGAACTATACGGTTTATGATTAGCTTCGTAATAATTTAATGCACTAATAACCCTTACTCTATTATTTAAATGAATATTAGTCTCAGGATCAACCTTTAATAACATCTGATATAATTCATCATTACTATATCCTTCATATTCATTATTAGTCTTATTACTAAATTCATAATCATATAAAGCAGCCTTAATATATAATCCAGTACCACCAACTAAAATAGGTACCTTTCCTCTACTTAATATATCATCTATTAATGCTCTTGCATCCTTCTGATAATCAAAAACAGAATAATCATCAGTCAAAGGAATAACACTAAGTAAATGATGTATAATCCCTTTAGTATCCAAAACTTTATTAGTAGCAATATCCATACCTTTATAAACCTGAGTACTGTCAGCATTGATAACTTCACCGTTTAATTTAGACGCTAAATACAAACTAAGTTCAGTTTTTCCAACACCCGTTGGTCCCGCTATCACAATAACCACAATATCACCTACTTAATAAACATACTATCGCCAAAAGAGAAAAATCTATATCTTTCAGCCACTGCCACTTTATAAGCCTTTAAAATATTTTCTTTACCTGCAAGCGCACTAACAAGCATTACTAACGTAGATTTAGGTAAATGAAAATTAGTAATTAATTTATCAATTGCTTTAAATTCATATCCTGGATAAATAAATATATCTGTAAAACCACTTGCCTCTTTAAACGTTCCATATAAATTCATTACTGTTTCTAAAGTTCTGGTCGAAGTTGTTCCAACACTTATAATATTATGACCTTCTTCTTTGGTCTTATTTAATAACTCAGCAGTTTCCTTTGTTACAATATAAAATTCACTATGCATTTTATGATCTTTTACATCACTCACCTGTACAGGTCTAAATGTACCAAGACCTACATGCAAAGTAACGTAAGCAATATTAATGCCTTTTTCTTTAACTTTATCCAAAAGTTCAGATGTAAAATGAAGTCCTGCTGTTGGTGCTGCAGCACTACCAATATTTTTAGCATATACTGTTTGATAACGATTTTGGTCTTCTAATTTTTTATGTATATACGGTGGCAATGGCATTTCACCAAGTTCATCTAGTATTTCATATAAAATTCCAGAATAAATTAATTTAAAATGGCGAATTCCCTCATCAAAAACGCCCACACATTCAGCCTTCAACTTACCATCACCAAAAGAAACAATTGTCCCCTCACTAATACGTTTAGCAGGTTTTGTTAAACATTCCCAAACATTTGCCTCTTTTTCGTTAAGCATAAGCATTTCAATTACTGCTCCAGTTTTTTCTTTAACTCCATAAAGTCTAGCAGGAATAACTTTAGTATCATTTAAAACTAAAGTATCTCCCCTTTCCATATAATCTAAAACATCAATAAAATGTTTATGTTTTATCTCACCAGTTTCTTTATCAAGCACAAGCATTTTAGACGCATCTCTTTCTTCCAATGGAGTTTGGGCAATTAAATTATCGGGTAAATAAAAATCAAAATCTTCAGTACTCATAATCTCACTCTCCTAATTTAGACTTATTTTGTAAACCTAAATGTTCATAAGCCTTTTCAGTAACTATTCTACCACGACTTGTCCTTTTTAAAAAGCCATTTTGTAATAAATATGGTTCATAAACATCTTCTATAGTTGTAGCCTCTTCACCAATAGAAGATGCTAAAGCATCAATTCCAACTGGACCACCATTAAATTTTTCAATAATGGATTTAAGTAAATTATAATCTGTTTCATCTAAACCAGAAGCATCAACCTTAAGTTTATCTAAAGCAATTTTAGTTATCTTCAAATCAATTACACCACTACCTAAAACTAAAGCATAATCACGTACACGCTTAAATAATCTATTAGCAATTCTTGGAGTTCCTCTACTTCTTCTAGCAAGTTCTATAGCCGCATTTTCATCAATATTACAATCTAAAACTCTACTTGTGCGAAGTACAATCTCCTTAAGTTCATCTTCAGTATAAAAATTAAGTTTAGAAACAATACCAAATCTATCACGTAAAGGTCCTGTTAAATCACCTGCACGTGTTGTTGCCCCTACTAAAGTAAAAGGAGGTAAATCAATTCTTATATTACGACTAGATGAATCACTACCAACAATAATATCCAAAGTAAAATCCTCCATAGCAGAATATAAAATTTCTTCAATATATCTAGGTATACGATGAATCTCATCAATAAATAAAACATCTCCAGGTTCTAAAGTTGATAAAACTGCTGCTAAATCACCACTTTTTTCAATAGCAGGACCACTAGTAGTTTTAATGTTAGTTCCCATTTCATTTGCAATAATATAAGCAAGTGTAGTTTTTCCAAGTCCAGGAGGACCATATAACAAAACATGATCTAAAGCTTCATCACGCATTTTAGCCGCTTTAATAAAAACATCTAAATTATCTTTAACTTCACTTTGACCAATATATTCATCAATACTATCTGGTCTAATAGTACCTTCAAAAGTATCTTCTTTTAGCTCATGATTAGTTACTATACGTTCATCCATAACACTACCTCCTTAATGTTTTCTGATAACCATCTAAATCTATTTTCTTCACCTTTTCCAAATAACATTTACCACATAGGGGTTCATATTCATAATCTACAGTTCCATCGATTACAACTGTAGGTCCATCTTCCTCATATTCTCCATCGTGTTTTCTACCAACAAATCTAGCAATACTTCCACATTGACATAAAGTTTGAATTTCCTCTAAAACATCAGAAATTTCAAGTAACCTATTACTACCTTCAAATGCTTTCATTTGAAAACTAGTTCTAAGGCCATAACAAATCACAGGAATATCAGTAGCCTTACTTATAAGAAAAAAATCATCTATTTGTTTTGAACTTAAAAACTGTACCTCATCAACAAATATTGCTGCTACATCATCTAGTTTACCTTTCAAAGAATTAATAACATCATCATTATAATCAAGCAATAAATCAACCACCCTACAAATACCAACTCTAGATTCAATTGTATCTGCACCTTTTGTATCGACAAGCGGTTTAATAACTAAAACTTTAAATCCAAGTTCTTCATAATTATGAACTGTCCTCATCAAATCTAAACTCTTTCCAGAATTCATAGTTGCATACTTAAAATGTAACTTAGCCATTATACCCCTCCAAAATAATCCATATCTTTAATTTTTGTAATAACTTTTTTTAATGGATAAATTATTAAAAACAAGCCAAAAATACCAACAACAATCATATTAATCAAATTATAAGGAACTATAAAAAGTAAATTAATTACATACAAACCAGAAAACAAAAATGGAAGCATTAACATAATATAAAGTACCTTTAAACATTTATCATTAAACTTTACATTCTTCTTAAATCTACCAGTAATATATAACATAAAATAAATAATCGAATAAATAATAAGTAAAGTAAATGTAACTACAATACCTATCCCAAATATATTTGCTAAAATAACCATAATATCACCTACTTAAGTAATAACTTCAAAGCCTCTTTAATTTGAACTTCAATCTCATCATCTGCATTAATCATTTTAGTAACTTTATTAATATCAGCAGTTTTATACCCTAAACCTTTTAATGCCTCAGTTAATTCATCAAAATTACCAGATTGTATCTCATTATTAGAAACCAATTTACCTTTTAAATCTAAAATAATTTGTCTAGCTACTTTATCCCCAATTTTAGGAAACTTTTTAAGATATAAAACATTCTCTCTTTCAATAGCATCAACAATACCACTTATAGAACCTGTTGCAAGCATTGGTAAAGCCATTTTACAACCAAGACCTTTTACTGAAGTAAGTTTCAAAAACAAATCTTTTTCTTCTAATGTTTTAAATCCATATAAACTTATTTCATCTTCTCTAACATATTGATATAAATAAACAGTATATTCTTCATCAATATTAAAAGAATAGGGACTAGCAGTATAAATCATATACCCAATTCCATTATTATCAACCACAATATAATTACTATCTATTTCTGTTATTTTTCCTTTTATATATGCATACATATTATCACCATTATAAGTATATCACATTTCACAAATAATTAATAGATACATTTGTTCACTTTTTTTAGTTTAAAATAAAAACACTAAATTTAGTATTTCATATTTTGTCGCATCTTTTTAGCAAACCCTCTAAGTTCTTCCTGTGCCTCTTCAGTATCTTCTGGTAATAATTCATCAATCCTATCCCAATCCTCTAAAGGTAACAGTTCATACAGTAAGTCATTATTAGGTTGCATCCTACTCTCCTTTATAATATTTTCATACCCAGATATAATAATTTTTAAATTATTAAACCACTGAGAATAAGTAGACCCCAAATCTTCATCCGATCCAAATTCTTCTTTTGTATATACTTGCGGCGAAAAAATATACTCACCATTTGCCCACCTTCTTTGACATGAATTAACAGAAAGAAAATCAGTATAAGCCTCATTAAAATTTTCTAAATACACATACATATAATCTTCCTCAATTATTGAAAATCTATTACCACATTTTTCTTCAATTTCTTCTCCAACTTTAATAGACCTTTCAATTGCATGTCTAATTTCATGATCAATCGTATTATCTATTTCTGTGCCTCCATAAGATGAAAATAAATTAATACAAATCAAATTTCTATACGCTTCTCCATCATAATAAACATTACAATAACCTCCGCATATCTCATCAAACATATCTTCTAAATCATCAGCCCATAAATCCTTAACATCACCATCAATTACTATACATTTACTAGCCTCTTCAATATACTTACCTTCAAATTCACCAAGTACATCATTAATTTTACTATACACATCATTACACATTTCCTTAAGTAAACTGTCAGACTCAAGTAGCCCTTCACCAAAATCACACATAGGATTATCTTTTTCACTAATATCAAATATTAATTCTGCACAAGAAATATCTTCAAGTTTAAAATCAGGATTCTCCTCAATAATCTTTCTATCTGCTTCAGGTAAAATAGATAATAATGATATTAAACACTGTTTCATATAATATTCTTTTAGTTTTAATAATTTAACATATATAGCATTATAAACTCTTTCAAAATTATTATACTTATAATTTGCTTCTCTAGCACACTCCAAAGCAATACGTGCAATTTTCCTATATACATCACATGCATGTTTATATAAATCACTATGCTTAAATTCAAGATAATCTTGTTCACTAACTTTAGTAATTCCTAATCCATTTAAAACTTTCATTCGTTCACATAAAATATCATAATTACTATCATCAGTTAAAAAACTATAAATACCCTTATAATTATTTACATAATCATCATCACTATTTAAATAAACAAAATCAAACAAAACAGATACAAATTTATTAACCTCATCATTCTTAAACAATACCACACAATCTTCTGAATTAATTTCTAATTCTTCTTTAGTAAAACCAAGACGTCTTAAAAATTTAAAAAGTGCTAGTCTATCTAAAATATCACTAACTGATAAAAGATCTTCAAGTTTGCCAGAAGGATAAATATAAAATAAAAATTTAGTATTATTAATTATATCAGTAATTCTATCTATATATTTTTCACCATAATCTTCTACATATGATTCAATTAAAAGAGGAAATTTTTCCCTAAGTTTATTTACAAAATTTGTTCTCATAAAACCCACCTATACATATTCTAACATAAAAACAAAAATATCTCCATTTAAAAACTTAGATTTTTTATATAATCTAAGTTTTATAATTATACTAGTAACTTTATAGAGTATGTATAATCTATATTGCAAATGGCAACATAAAAGTTTGGAAAAAGATTCTGCTTTTAGTTTATTCTGAAACTACCCTATATGGATTTGATGACGTTCCTTCTCCATCTAATGTGATTTCAGATTTTAGATAAAGAACTGGTAAGACGCCATTGGTTGATCCATAAGGATCTATACTACCATTGTTAAGAACAAAAAATACAGTGGTAGATAATTGATTAAAAGGCGAAATCGTCCATAAAGTATCTGACGATGGTACTATATAATTTGTTGTCTTGCATGTACTATAATTAGTATTATTTAAATTAAAATTACCACACTGGTCTTTATTTGTGTTTGATCTTAAAAATTCACTTACTGTCATTAATCCCATCTTACCATTCCATGTTGTTTCATTTTCTGATTGTATTTGCATGGCTAAATTTGCGTTATTATATCCTACAGGGCCTACACTAAACTGGTGTTCTTGTATTAAATTTTGCGATTCATTATTTAAACTATTATAATAACTATTTTCATCATTTTCATTGTTTAAGTATGTATTTAACCTTGCTGGTCTTGCCCAATTATTTGAGTTGTATGGTCCTTCCTGAACATCAAAAACTCTAGTTCCTATACTGTCTTTCTTCATAATTTTTAGAGTTCCATCTGATTCTACACTCATTATTCTCCATGACTCATTATTAAATGTTATATAGTTATCTGGGTTTGCTCCTTTATATATATATCTTCCTGATTCATATTCATCTTCATATAACCCATCTCCTGAGTCTGTTACTTTGGCTATTAACTTATCAGCGGCAGTTTCTCCTCCTGGTGTTACACTACTTCCATCATCTTGTACGTAATCTAGTGTCACTGTTAGATTTCCTATTGTTTTATCTGGTTGTGTAGTTACTGCATTTGAATATTCTACTTTTACTGTTAATACTGCTGTTCCATTATTAGCAGGTAAT
>JAAWSW010000044.1 GCA_022801735.1 Bacilli bacterium
TATCGTTATTTAATACTTCCATTTTATTTTTTTCTTCTATCAATATTTTACCTCCTCATTTATTTTTTTGAAATTCCTTATAGGTATTCTTTACCCTCACATATATCCTACTGCGTTCATATATCAAATTCCTTCTTTTTTCTTGTAATTTACCAAATTCCCTTTTTTGTATATAAAAACATGTCAAAAAGGGAATTTGGTATTTTTATTTTTATTGGGTCTAGCGAAATTTATTAAAAAGTATTATAATAAAGATAATATTAATGGGAGGATATATATGGATGTTTCAGAATTAATAACTTTAAATTATAGGGATTTTAATAAATATATTTTATCTTGTTCATCTGAGCAAAGGAAATTCATTTTAAATGATAAACGTGTCAGATATTTTCTTTTTGAAAAAGAAAATAAGCCAAATTTAATATGGCTTATTTCACATTTAAAAGATGATGAAATTTTTTATTTATGTGATGATGATTTTTTAAAATTATTATCCTCGTATAAATTTAAAAATGATATTTTTAATGCTTTATTTTCATACAGCAATCCTTATATAAATCAAATTTTGATAAATCCAAATACTTTAGAAATTATTTATGATGAAATTCTTTCTGTTAAATTTTATTTATCATCTATGAATATAGATTTTGGTGAGGCTTGGTTTGAATTTTTACTAACTAAACATCCTGATTGTCTTTTTTATATTACTTTTTTAAATACTGAAATTCAAAAAGAATTATTTGTGAATCATATAGATAAAATGTTCTCTACTGACTCCCCTTTGTTAGATATAGTCAGCGGACAAGTTTTCAATAGTGTAGTGAATAACCCTTGTGTTAGAGATTATATTTTATCTTGTAGTTCAGATGTTTTAGAAGATAAAATTAATACTGGTTTTATTGTTCCAACTGATTTAGCGGTTACTAAAGAACTTGTTTCTAAGTTTTCTTACATTGATGATATAAATGAATATCGTGAAATTATGAATATAATCCAAAGAAATAATTCTCTATTTTTTGAGGCTATTACTGACGAGAGACAAAAATATTATTCTAATTTTATTGATAGTATAAATGATTCTGGATTAAGTGAAAAATATACGAAAGTTTATAATAATATTTTAAATGGCATGGCATGGAATTATCTTTTAGATTCTAATAATTATCAGGACGTGTTTGAAATTCAAAAAGCAGTTGAAGATGGTCAAAATGTAGTAGAAATACTACAAACTTTAACTGAAAAAGAAATGCTAGAATGCACCATTGATTATGCTTTTGAGGATTTCAGTTTTGATGTTTTATCTAATATTAAATTAGTTCTTGATTTTAATGACAATTTAGAGGTTCCTATTATCTCTAATGATAGATTACAGTTATATAATAATTTATTAAATTATCAGGACTTATCTCTCTCTGATAAAAAACAATTATTTATGAATTTAAGTAAAATAAAAAATAATGTTGAATTATTTTATGATGATGTTAGGGCTTGTAAAGATTATTGCTATAAATTGCTTAATGCCAGTATTTCAGATAAATCTAATGCGAATGAATGTCTATCCGAAGAACTTTCTATCAGGTATAATTTACCTGTATATGAACTTAATGGTGAGGATTTCTTTTCTCTTATTACTGTTACAAAGCATAATCGTGATAACAATAATTTAGACTTTATAAAAACATTTTCAAATACTGCTTCTATGAGTTTTATAAGTAATAATCATATTGGTACTTTTAGTGATCCATTAGAAAATGTTGTTTTGGGTTTTAGTGATTTTGATATTGATAAAGTTGCTCATTTATATGAAACCGATTCTTATACAAGTCATGAATTTGGTTCTCATGAACGTTCTAAATTTTATACGCCTAATGATTTGATAGACCATACTTATGCATATAATGAAATGTTATATTTAAATAAGGTTAATGGACAAGATACTGCTTTAAAGCCTAGTTACATTATGTGTTTTGATGAAATTAAACCTGGTGATATTGCAGCGTCTAAATTGAATGGAAATATACCTTTAATTCTTTTACATTCTGAATTCTATAGAAAAAATAATAATAATCATTTAGAAATCAGTTCAATGGTTGAAAAGGATACAATTTATAGTGAATTATCAGATGATTTACCTTATGATTACCACAGGCGCATTAAATAATATCTTTTAAAATTATTTTATATTCTTCTTTTAGTTGTTCATAACTTTTTGCACAATTAGCAGGACTAGTAGAGGGCAGGCATACACAAGGAATATTTGTTTTGGGATAACAAAGTTTATTATATAAACTTTCGGCTTTTTTACCTGTAACAAATATTTTTTTTATATTGGTTTCTTTTAAAATTTTATTTATATTATTAGGTTTAGGATTTTTAATTGTGCTGTCACTGGCTCCATTTATATCACATGATTCTAAAACATCCCAAAGCGCAATATTATAGTTGTTTAAAAGTTTTATTTTATCATCTTTTGTTTCTGGATATTTTTCATGTAATAGTTCTGATATTATTTTCCAAAATCTATTTTGTGGATGTGCATAATAGAAACCAATTTCTCTTGATTTGGGTGATGGTATTGTTCCTAAAATTAGTATTTTACTATCTTTGGTATAAACTGGTTTTAAAATATGCTTTACTTTCATCGGTTCCTCCTTTTAGGTATATTTTATACTTATTTGTTTGATTTATCAATATTTATGTTATATAATTAAATCATAGTTAAAACACCAACGTATGTTTTGGTGGGAAAATTATATATAACTTGGAGAGGAGGGAAATCAAAAAGTATTAACTACTCATGGGTATTGACAGTTCACTTATTTTAATTGTATAATGGTGTTGTAAGTGATCTTCGGTATCCCGTGTGGACCGAAGACTTTTTATATATTATGAAAGAATTTAAAACAATAGAAGACCAAATAGATTTATTAAAAAATAGAAATATTAGTTTCAAAGATGAAGAATTAGCAAAAAATATTTTATTGAATAGCAACTACTATAATATTGTGAATGGATATAAAGATTTGTTTTTGGATGATAAAAATAAAACATTATATAAATGTGGAACACAATTTGAAGAAATATATGCACTTTATGACTTTGATAGACAATTAAGAAATATTTTTCTAGAATTTATATTAAAAATAGAAAATTCACTAAGGTCATTAATAGCCTATGAATTCTCAAAAACATACGGAAATGATAATTATTTAAAGTTGGAAAACTTTGAAACGTTTACTGGATTAACAGTAAAACCTGAACACAAACAAAAACAATTAAAATTTATACAATCCCTTATTGGTAATATAAATAAAGATATAGCTAATAATATGGATAAAAAATATATATCCCATTATCTGACAGAATTTGGATTTATTCCACTATGGGTTTTAGTAAACATATTATCTTTTGGCGAAATATGTAATTTTTATAGGTTAATGAAGCAAAAACAAAGAATTGAAATTTCCAAATCTTTTGGTATCGCTGAATACGATTTGACGAGTTTACTAAATATTTTGTGTAAAACTAGAAATTTATGTGCACATGATGAAAGATTATTTAATTATGAATTTGAAACATATACTGGCATTAATGACACAAAATATCATTCTATGTTAAATTTGCAAAAAAACAGTAATAGATACCTTGTTGGGAAAAATGATTTGTTTGCTGTAGTAATAGCGCTAAAATTATTGCTATCATCAGAAGAATATGATAGATTTCACCATAGATTATTCAGTAGAATTATGAGTATACAATCAAAACTTAGTACAATTTCTTTGGCTGAAGTATTATCTGCGATGAATTTCCCTAACAATTGGCATGATTTATCAAAAATGTCCTAAGTCCACACGGGATACTTAGGATCATTACTAAGATACTCATTAATTTTTAAATTATGCAATTAAGAGTTTAATACAAAAATTAAAAGTCCTTTTAAAAGGACTGTTTTTTTATAATGGCTGCCCCAATAGGATTCGAACCTATGCTGACGGAGTCAGAGTCCGCTGCCTTACCGCTTGGCTATGGGGCAATACCTAAATTATAGCACACATAGCCTTAATTGTAAAAGTTTATTTTTTTATAGGGCCTTTATAAATATAGTTTTCTTTACTTTGTTTATTATCACTTTCTATTAGTCTTACTGAGCAGTTTTCCATATTGGGTTCGCTGTTAAACCATTCTGGAGAATAATGAAACCAGTTCATAATAATTGTTTTAATGGTTGTTCCATGAGAAACTACAAATAATGTATCAGCATCATCTCTAAATATTGTATCTAAAAATTGTTTAGTTCTTAAGGCAACATCATATGGACCTTCTCCTTGTGGCAGTTTAGCATAAAACTTACCATTGTTTTGATAATAGTTATCATAAAATTTAAATTGATCTGGATATTTTTCTTTTGATTCATGGATTTCTGTATCACTAAATAATCCATATCTCTGTTCAATTAAAGTAATATCTTCTTTTATGTTTTTTATATTTAAACTTTCATTAATTATTTTGGCAGTTTGTCTAGTTCTTTCATATGGACTAATCCATAATGTCGCATTATTTATATCGATATTATTTTTTTGAATATATTCTTTTAAAAATTCCCCAGTTTGTTTTGCTTGTTTTTTTCCTTCTTCGGTTAAATAGACCTTATGATCAGGTAGTTTTAATTCATAATTTTCTTTTGTATTTTGAATAGATTCTCCATGTCTTATTAAAAATATTTTCATCATATCACCTATAAATATCTTATCATATTTTTTATGATTGTTATTTATTTTTTTTATGTTAAAATTATTTGGAAGGTAGGTGTTTTTTTATGGCGTCTTCTGTTATTCATATTTGTGTCGCAAAAAAGATTAACGAATCTTTAAAGTTTAATGAAAAACAATTGTATTTAGGTTCAATTTCTCCTGATATAAGTAAATTTATCGGTGAACCTAGAGAAAAAACACATTTCATTACTGACTTAAATTCTGATATGCCTAATATTTCACTTTTTTTAGATAAATATAAGGAATATTTAGGTGATCCATTTGTTATGGGATATTTTGTTCATTTATATACTGATAAACTATGGTTTGGTGAATTTATGCGTAATAAATTTCAAGATACGAAGATAAGATTATTAGATGGAACGTTATTAGAGGTAACTGAACAACAATGGGTAAATCTTATGTATAGTGATTATACTAATGTAGCAACTAAACTTTTTGATTATTATCAACCAGATTTATCTTTGTTCTATGATGATTTTGAAAAACCAAATGATATTATTAAGGAACTTGCAATTGATAAACTTCCAATATTCATGGAAAAAGCAGGAGAATTTATTATGGCAAGTAAAGAGGGTAAAACTTATATTTTTGATATAGAAAATATTATTAATTTTGTAGAAGAATGTAATGATGAAATATTAAAATTTTTACAAATTATTTAATTATAGAAAAAGGTTAAGCGATAAACGTTTAACCTTTTATATTTCATCTGAAGATATTACTTCTATACCGTGTTTTTGTAATAATTCAGTTGTTATTCCATTACCATCTACTAATGTATTTGAAAATGACCCATCATAAATTTTTCCTTTGCCACAAGATGGACTTTTAGATTTTAAAATTACTTTTTTGATGTTGAATTTTTTTGCTATAGATAGTACTTCTTCTGCTCCTTTTCGATACTCTTTTGTGACATCTATATTATCGTTAGTAATAACCTTATCTTTTACTCTTTCTGCTGGGTTTCTAGGTGTTTTTAATCCGCCTAGTTGTTCTGGGCAAATTAAAATAACATCTTTATTTTTTATTAGCTCTATTATTTTTTTATTTTCATTATTTTTTCCATTATATTTACAATTGACGCCCGCTAAACAGGCACTTATTAATATTTTTTCTTTTGTCATTTTCATCAACCTTTTTATTTGTTTTTAATATAGAAATCCATTAATGTTTGGTCTTACAATAATTCATTATAATATTGTCATTAAATTCACTATTTTTTATAATGTGCCAACTTTCGTTTTTAGAATTTTTGTTACATCTATACACATCATAAAATGGTGTGTCATAAAAAATTGTATCATCGATAGTTACTGTATTCATAGAAAATAAAGGGGCCTTATTATTTAGTTTTACATTGGCAAAATCTATTAAAAACATAAAGGCAAGTAAAACAAATAGAAAAGCAATTCTATATCTAAAGTTAAGTTTTCTGGCGATTAATGCAAAACCTATAGTTGCGACAATGGCTCCAAATACAGAATATATAGTACTCCAACTACTTTCAGTTGGAAAAAGCAGAATAGATGCGATGATTATTAGAAAACCTACTGTAAATATAAATAGTCCTATTATTTTATATTTTTTATTTAAGTCTTTTTTGTTTTCATCAATTATATTGATTATATTTTTTTCACATTTTTCTTCATAATTTGTTTCATTTAATTTTTCTCCACTTATTAATTCATTAACTGAAATGTTAAGTGCTTTACTTAATGGTATTAATAGTGAGTAATCCGGCATACATTTACCATTTTCCCAGTTGGAAACTGAACGGTCTGTAACGCCTAATTCTTCGGCTAATTGGGCTTGTGTTAATTTTTTTTGTTTACGACATGTTGCGATAAATTGTCCTATTTTTTCTTGATTCATTTTTTTCTCCCTTCACACTACTAATATATAATGTAAAAGTAATTTTGTACACGAAACATTACTGGAGTTTATTATAAATTAAAGTATTTTAAAACTCGAATTTTTACTTCGAGTTTTATTTTAATATGGTGCCTGCGGCCGGACTCGAACCGGCACGGCAATATGCCATTGGATTTTGAGTCCAACGCGTCTACCAGTTTCACCACGCAGGCATCTACATATTGATTATATCATAATGTAGTTTTTTTGGATACCTTTTTTTAAATTTCTTCTTTATATTTTGAATTAAATAGTTCTGTTTCTTCTGGTTCTTCTATTTCTTTTAATTCTGGTAAGTCTTTGGTTGATTTTAAACCAAAGTAATCTAGAAATTGATCTGTAACACCATATAATATAGGTCTACCTGGAAGGTCTGATCTACCTACTTCATGAATAAAGTTTTTGAAAACTAGTTTTCTAATCAAATGAGCACTATTAACACCTCTAATTTCATCTACCATTATACGTGTTACTGGTTCATTATATGCAACAATTGCAAGTGTTTCTAAAGTGGCTGGACTTAATGGTTCATTTGCTTCTTCACCAATTAATTTTTTATAGTATTCTGAATGTTCTTTTTTGGTAACTATTTTTACTTTTTCACTAAAATATTCTAGTTTTAAACCTCTATCATCTTTATTATAATCTTCGTTTAATTCTTTTATTAAGTTTATTATTTTTTCTTTATCTATTTCTAAAATATTAATTAATGTTTCTAATGATAGTCCATCTTCACCAGAAACAAATAATAATCCTTCTAGGACTGCTTTAAAATTCATGATTACACTTCCCTTGCTAATAATGTTATTTCATCTAAATTACGATCCTGTTTAATTGTTATGTTTCCTTTTTTTGCTAAGTCCAAGATTGATAAGAATGTTACTACAACATAGTCTTTAGCATATACATCAAATAAATCTACAAACTTTATTTGTTTTGATTTTTTTAATCTATTTAATATATCTTTGCTTCTAACATCTACGGAATATTCTTTTTTGGTAATTACAGTATTTAATGGTTTTTCTAATATTTGTTTTTCTTTTAAGTTCATAAATGCTTTTATAAGATCATCTAAAGATAAATCGTCATTTACTTTTAATGTTTCATCTTTATACTCATCTAAAATACTTGGTAATTTGGAATAAAGTTCACTACGATTTTCTTCTAGTTCTTTTAAATCTGCTGTAATTTCTTTATACTTTTGATATTCAATAAGTCTGTTAATAAGGACTTCTTTTGGATCCTCTTCTTCTTCATCATCTTCTTCATGAGGTAAGAGTTCTTTTGATTTCATTTCAATTAAATCGGCAGCCATTACTAAATACTCACTATCAATATTTAAATCTAATTCATTCATTTTACTTATATAGGCTAAATACTGATCTGTAATATCTGAAATTTTAATTTCAAAAATATCAATATTTGCTTCTTTAACTAAATGAAGAAGTAAGTCTAGAGGGCCTTCGAATTCTAAGGTTTTAAAAGTATATTCCATCTTAATCACCTTTTTTATTATAACATAAGGATGTTTATTTTTACAAATTTACGGTTAAAATATTAAGATGAATTTAATACACTTAATTAGGTGAAGATATGTGGTGAGAATTTTTTCCTTTTTAGTTGGCTTTGGTTTTAGTGTGATTGGTTTTGTATATATTATTAGTTATTTAAATTTATTCTCACTTGGGTATAATTTAGGAGAATATGTTCATTTTATTTTTAGTAAGGCTGAATGCCTTATTGGACCTTTGGGTCTATTTATTATTTCTTTAGCAATTTTTATTCCAGGAGGCAAAAAAGATGAATTACATATATGATATTTTACTTAATTTTCAAAAGGAATTTTATGAATTTTATGAGTGGGATAATAATGATGAAATTATTCATATTAGAAAGATTCCTTTTTTTCGTATTAGTAGTAGAGATTTGAAGAATATTAAAAATAGTGTAGTAAAATTTGATAAGGATTTTTGTGAAAAAATATATAATAAAACTGAAAAATTTAAAAAGGTTAAGGTTTCTTTTTTGAACTATGTTTGTTTATTAAGTGATGGAAAACAGGTGATATCTGTTAAACTTGGTAAAAATGGCGTTGTAAATTATAAAAGTTCTTTATTATTAGATGAAGAAGAAGAAATTGCCGAAATGGCTTTTGATTTAAAATTATATGATATAAAATACACGATTATGGATACTAATCCTATTTGCTTTTTAACAAGACATGAAAGGGATAGTCTTCGCTTAGCGTCTAATAAACTTAAGTTACTTTATAACCAAAAAGAGGATGATAAATTACGTTTTTTATATTTGGAATGTTTTGATGAGTCAGAAGATGACATTAATAAAATATTTCAACGTTTACAATTAGAAGTAGAAAACAATCAAAAAAATACTTCTAAGATTATTGATTTTTTTAAGATTATTAGTCAAAAATAAAAAGGATAATTTCTTATCCTAAAAAGTTTAATATAAATGGAAGTGCGATAATAAATGCAATTACAATAACTGCTAGAATAATAACAAATCTAACTGTACTTTTTCCATCTTTTAAATCAGTTGTTTGTACTTCTTGACTTTGATTAACTGGTTCTTGAGTTGGTTCTATATTTTGTACAGGTTCTTGGTTATTAGTTGGTATTGTAGTATCCATTACAGGAACTGATACATCTACCATTTGTGGTTCTGCTACTGGAGTTTCTACAGTTTGAACTGGCTCTACAGTAGGTTGTTCTACTACTTGAGTAGCAGGTGTTTCTACTTCCTTAACTGGTTCTACTACATTATTAATAACTTCTGGTGTTGGTTCTACTGGTGCTTGAACTGGTTCTAATGTTTCATCTAATACAGGAACTGATACATCTATCATTTGTGGTTCTGCTACTGGAGTTTCTACAGTCTGAACTGGCTCTACAACAGGTTGTCCTACTACTTGAGTAGCAGGATTTTCTATATTTACTGCAGGTTGCTCTATTGGTGTAACATTTAATGGTTCAGTTTCTACTTGATTAGCAAAATCAAAACTATATCCTAAATTTTCTGTATTATTGTTTTCTTCCAAATTATTATTTTTTTCTTCGTTCATGATTAATCCTCCTTATTCTGTTAACATTATAACAAAAATATTTATAAAAATAAAGTAGAACTTAAATTCTACTTTTTGGCATTCTTAATTTTAATGTATGGCCTACTACTTCTTTATGTTCAAACCATTCACTATGTCTAGTTATTCTAGAAATTACATCTTCATCTACGCTCATATTTTTGATTTGTGCTCTTAGTTGTCTTAATTTTTTAATTAATGAATTATTAGTATGTTCTTTTTTTTCTGTTAATTCTTTTAAAATAATATCTTTATCTAAGGCAATCCCTAATAGATTTAATAGTTCTGTAATAATTTCATCGTAACGGTTACATTCTATTAAACTAACCACTCTACTGTAAAATTCACTTTTGTGGATTTCC
>JAAWSW010000045.1 GCA_022801735.1 Bacilli bacterium
GGTAATATTGAAACCATCAAAGAAAACGATACTTTAATTAATGAATATGAATATGATAACTTAAATCAATTAACAAAAGAACACGATAAAAAACAAAACCATAATTTATACATACGATAATGGCGGTAATATACTAAACAAAAAATACTACGACTACAAAACAGATAACTTGACAAACGAAATAAATTATAGTTATACTAATAACAATTGGAAAGACCAATTAACTACTTACAATGATTAACACATATAAAAAAACTTAAACATACAAATGAAATTGAGATATCAAATATACCAGATCTAATGAGATTAATTTTAAGGAACTATATAGGCGGAATGTTTCTAGGCACAAATTCACGCATAGAATTTGGATGGGATTATTATATGTATTTCGGATTAACTAAATATAACGATATATTAATGAAAACAATTATCCCAAATGGAATGTATTTTGAAAAAAGTGATTTGCCATAGCATTAATATTATTCATTAAATTTATAATTCAATAAAAATATCAAATAAAATATAAATATGAAAAGAATATATTTAAAAAGTTAAAATATCTAAATATATTAAACAAAATAAAAAGAAAAACAAAATAACATTTTTCTTTTCTTATGCAAAAAAGGTAGGGCCGCCATTAGATACTGGCATTGTTTCATTAGACTCTTGAACAACAGTTTCGGTAGGAGTAGAAGTATTATAATCATTAAAATTGTTATTAGTATTTACTGGAGTATCCGTTTTCTTAAATTCATTCATTACTCTAAACATAGTTCTAGCGTTTTTTACAACTGGTGAAATTTGTTTAACCACTGGGATTGCTTGATTTACAAGGCCTAAAGTACGCTGAGTACCATTTATAATAGAACCTAAACTAAGACCACCACGACCTATTCCTCTAGAAAGCATACCAAATAAACTAGGACGAGCAGCAGTCATTGGAGCCATCATGTAATATGGGTTATAGTAATTCATATTATTACCCCTTTCTAAAATATTATATGTTTTTCACAAAAAAAGTTTTGTTTATATATAAAAATATGATATAATTATTGAAGATAGAATAAGAAGGATGGTGAATCTATATGGGACTAAAAATAATAACAATGCCATGTAGACTTGTTTATCATTTTTTTAAGTACTTTTTCTATGGTCTTATAGCATTACCAAAGGCTATAATAAAACCATTTACAAAAAAGAAAGTAATAACTGATAAGCCAAAAAGAAAAGAAAAGAAAGATTTAGGAACAAAATTAAATGATTTTGGAGAAAGTATAATCGAAACTTCTCAAAATATTAGTGAATTTGCAAACGAACAAAGCGATAAAATACCACTAGTAAAACAAGCCAAAGAAAATAAAAAAATAAATCAAAGTGAATATAAAATAAATTTTGATACAGATTCAAAAAAATCAAAAGAAAAACAAGTATATCAATATACGATTGAAGGCAAAAATGGAAAACCAGTAAAAGGATACTTTGAAGCCTATTCAAAAGTAGAAGTAAATTCCCACTTAAAAAGTGAAGGCCTCACAGTTTTGGATATAAAAACATCAAAATTTATTCAATTCTTTCACAGCAATAATACTTTCCAAGGAAAATTTAAAACAAAAGACTTAATCTTTCTTTTAGCCCAATTATCAACTTATTTAAAAGCAGGTATTCCATTAGCCGACGCTACACAAATACTAGCAAGACAATTTGAAAATAAAACTTACAAAAAAATACTCAACGGAGTAAACTATGATTTATCATTAGGACAAAGTTTCAGTGAAGCCTTAGAAAACCAAGGCGAAGCATTCCCTAGATTATTAATTAACATGGTAAAAACATCAGAATTAACCGGAGAATTGCCAGAAACATTAGATGATATGGAATCATACTATTCAGAAGTTGAAGCAACTAGAAAAGCCATGGTAAGTGCAATGATGTACCCAATCATAATATTCATAGTAGCAATCGCTGTAGGTACATTCATAATGTTATATGTAGTGCCAAAATTCGTTGAAATCTATGATAGCATGGATAATGCAGATATCCCAGGAATCACATTATTTGTCTTAGGATTAAGTGATTTCTTAGGAAAATATATAGTATGGATAGGGTTAGCCGCTGTTTTACTACTATTAGCATTTATATCCCTATATAGAAACGTTAAATCATTTAGAATGAGCGTTCAATGGGTAGCAATGCACCTTCCAGGTTTTGGAAACGTTATAATATATAACGAAGTAACAATGTTTACAAAAACATTTTCTTCCTTATTAGCCCATAATGTTTTCATTACTGACACAATGGACATTTTAAATAAAGTAAGTAATAACGAAATATATAAACTTATGATAGCTGATGCCATCGCCAACATATCAAAAGGTGGTAAAGTATCAGATGCTTTTAAAGATCATTGGGCATTCCCTGTACCAGCATATGAAATGATAGTAACAGGTGAAAAAACTGGACAATTACCTGAAATGATGAAAAAAGTAGCAGATTATTATCAAGATTTACATAAAAACGCTGTAGCACGTATCAAAACATTTATAGAACCAGTAATGATTATCTTCTTAACTGTAATGGTTGGAGTAATTGTATTATCAATCGTTATACCTATGTTTAATATGTACAGCACTATTCAACAATAAGGAGAGTATTATGGAATTATTTTGTTTAATCATATTCTTTATTATTGGAACCGTTTTTGGTTCCTTTTACAATGTAGTAGGATATAGATTACCTAAAGGTGAATCAATTATATACCCTTCTAGCCATTGCCCAAATTGTAATAACAAATTAAAAACATTAGAATTAATTCCCGTTTTATCTTATATATTTCAAAAAGGAAAATGTAAACATTGCCAAACTAAAATATCAGCATTCTATCCTTTATTTGAACTATTAACAGGAATTTTATTTGCACTATCATATATTGCCTTTGGATTAACACCAAACCTATTAATCGCATTAACTTTCATATCAATGCTAATTATAATCATCGTAAGCGATTATAAATATATGATAATAAACGATGAAGTATTAATATTTTTTGGATTAACCCTTGCTGTAGAAATATCTATTATATATGGTTTTAATACACTTGCTACCCATATAGTAAGTGCAGTACTCGCATTCTTAACTATGTATTTAATAAAAAAAATAGGAGATTTCCTATTCAAAAAAGAATCAATGGGTGGGGGAGACATTAAATTAATGTTCATATTTGGATTAGTTTTAGGTTACCCAATGGCAATCCTTTCAATATTTGTAGGCTCTATGGTAGGCTTCCCAATATCACTAATCATGTTAAACAAAAATGCCCAGCACATAATACCATTTGGTCCATTTTTAGGCATAGGTGCAATAATCATCTTACTATTACAATTAGATTTAGATATAATCTTACAATTATATAATTAAAAAAAGTTCCTTTTTATCAGGAACTTTTTGCATGCCTTTTTCTACTTCTTTTAACAATACTTGAAGCAAGTGACTTTCTTTCCATAATTTTGCATTTGGCAGTAACAGAGGCATGATAACCAGTAAAAGAAGTTAACGCACTAATAGCAGCCACTCCCACACCATTTAAATCACCACTGACAAAAGCATAAGTCCAAGATACTGGAATAGCAACAAGACTAACACGACTAACAGTGCTCCAAGTTTTATCAAATATAACTAAATCCTTTAAGGATAAATTGTCTAAATCATTATATTCCATTTCTGTCCCTTCTTTCTCGCAAAATCGATTATATTACAAACAAACATTACATGTCAAGTAAAAATTAACAAAAAAAGAAATTTTGTAAAAACGCACTTTTTTAAGATTTTAAGCAGGAATTTGATAGGTAGATGCAGTACCATAATAATAGGGGCTGATAAAACAAAAAATAGAAATGGAGGTGAAGTATGAATATGAAAAATAAAAACGATATATTAGATACATTATTTAATAATGAAGAGGCACGTGACAATTTAAAAAGCATCTTAGAAAATATCTTTAATGCCAAAGTAAATATTAAAGTAAAAGATAACTTTAATTCAGAAAACCCATTTGAAGAAGCATATAACAAAGTATTTGACGAAGGTTATCAAGAAGGTGAAATTAATGGATACATCCAAAAAGAAGAAGAAGCAATAGAAAATATGCTTGAAATGAATTTAGATATAGACTTTATTGCTAAATCATTAAATGTAGATAAAAAACAAATAGAACTTTTAAAATAAAACATAGAACATATTATTCTATGTTTTTTCTTTGACAAATTAACAAAATAGAGTAAAATAATTAAAAAGGAGTAATTTTATGAAAACAAACTACAACCTAATAATGGAAGATATAATAAACAAATTAGAAAACAAGCCCAAACTATTATTACATGCTTGTTGTGGTGTGTGCAGTAGTGCAGTTTTAGAAAAAATAAATAAATATTTTGATATTACCATTCTTTTTTACAACCCTAATATCTATCCAGAAACAGAATATAACAAAAGATTAGAAACACAAAAAGATTTAATAGACAAAATGAAACTAAACATCAAATTAATGAATGTAGAATATGACCCAGAAACCTTCAATAACATCTCTAAAGGACGAGAGCAAGAAAAAGAAGGTGGCGAAAGATGTACAAAATGTTACCTATTAAGGCTTGAAAAAACAGCCAAATTAGCCAAATTAAATAATTTCGACTACTTCTGTACCACCTTATCAATAAGTCCCTATAAAAACGCCGAAAAGCTAAATAAAATAGGGCATGTTTTAGAAGAAAAATATCAAATAAAATATTTATATTCAGATTTCAAAAAGAAAGACGGATATAAACGCAGTACAGAATTAGCCAAACAATATAATTTATATAGACAAGATTATTGCGGATGCGAATATTCTCTAATAGAATCAAAGGAAAAACAAAAAGAAAAACAAGAAATACAATAAATAATATTTAATATCATTAATAACCACGTTATGATATAAGTGAGGTAAGCAGTATGGATAACAAAACAAAAATAATAATTATATCATTAAGTATAATTTTCCTAATAGGAATTATACTAATAATATGTTCTCAAAATAAACCAAAAATAGTAAAAGTAGGTGAAATACCAAAAGCCTTTAATAATCAAACAACAAAACTTCCACTCCCTAAGAAAAAACAAATAAAAAAAGAAACATTAGTAAAATCAGAAGTTTCAGATAATACAATATATTTAACATTTGATGATGGACCAAGTCATTTAACACCGCAAATATTAGATATTTTAAAGCAAGAACAAGTAGCCGCAACATTCTTCGTAATAGGCCCATCACTAGACAAATATCAAGATGTAATCAAAAGAGCCCATGATGAAGGACACACCATCGCACTTCATTCAAATACACATAACTATAGTTATATTTATAGTTCCGACGAAAATTATTTTAACGATTTAAACACAATCAAAAGCAGAATATATAACATAATTGGCGTTAATTCAAGAATAATTAGACTTCCAGGTGGATCTTCAAATACAGTCAGTAAAAAATATAATAAAAACATAATAACAAGAATAACAAACAAATTAACCGAAAATGAATACTATTACTTCGATTGGAATGTAGATTCAAAAGATGCATCAGGAAAAATTCCTGCCGATAAAATATATCAAAATACAATATCTAATTTACACCATGGGACAAACATAGTATTAATGCATGATGCAGCAAGTAAAAAAAGCACAGTAGAAGCCTTATCAAACATAATCAAATATGGCAAAAATAACGGATATACATTTGCTAAAATAAGCAAAAATACAAGAACAACCCATCATCATATAAACAACTAAAAATCAAGAGTTTTTTAATAAAATTCTTTTTTTGTACACAATTTGACATTTTTAACAAATAATAGTATAATTAAACATGTTTTTTTGAAAGTGGGGGGATTTATATGACTACAAGAGAATTAATCAAAGAATTAGAAAAACAAAAAGATATGATTGGAACTGGTTTTTTTGACCAAGAATTATTAGAAAAATATCTAACTCTTTCAGC
Source organism: Bacilli bacterium (assembly GCA_022801735.1). GTDB lineage: Bacteria > Bacillota_I > Bacilli_A > RF39 > UBA660 > Coprosoma. Next base: position 6,026 of record JAAWSW010000045.1, read on the forward strand.
AAGTCATGCCCAAGAGCCAGAAGAAGATGAAATAGAAATACCAATACATGGTATTAGTAATTTAAATTATATTAGTAATCAATTAGAAAAAATTTATCCATACGCAACAGTAAAACCAAGTTTTACAAAAGCAAGAGGACAATGGTATACATTATATGCTATTGCTAGAAAAACAGATGTACCAGTAACAATTTCAATAAAACGAACTTCAGAAAAACAATACCAAAAAACACCAATTTATAAACAAGAAAAACAAAAAGCTGCATAGGCTTTTTTTAATATTATTGTTAATTTAAAAAATAAGTGATATAATTAACAAGAGTAAAAATATAATTAAAGCATGGAGGGTATATATGTTATTGATTTACATTTTATTAGGAATAATACAAGGTTTTACCGAGCCAATTCCAGTCTCATCAAGTGGACACTTAGTAATTTTTAAAAACTTATTTGATTTAGACGCATTAAAAGACCTAAATTTCGAAATTTTTTCAAATTTTGGTAGTTTAATTGCTATTATAATCATTTTCAGAAAAGACATAACAGAATTATTTTTAGACTTTATCAATTACATCAAAACAAAAGATAAAAAATATAAAAGTGGTTTCAAATATGTACTATTAGTAGCCCTAGCAACTATTCCAGCCGGCTTATGTGGCCTAATATTTAATGATGTAATCGAAAAATATCTAAGTCATGTCAAGTATGTAGGAATAGCCTTACTTATAACTGCATTATTCTTATTCTTAATAAGAAAATTAAAAGGAAGAAAAAGCGATGATCAAATCACTATAAAAGACGCTATTCAAATTGGGTTATTCCAGGTAATAGCCTTACTACCAGGAATAAGCCGTAGTGGAGCCACTTTAGTAGGTGGAATGTTCTCTGGATTAAAAAGAGAAGTAGCATTCAAATTTTCATTTATGCTATATATTCCAATAAGTGTAGCCACAATGATATTAGGCGTTAAAGACGTAGTAGAAACAGGAATAGACATGAATCTTTTATTAGGATATATCTTAGGGGCAATAACCGCATGCATAGTTACATTCTTCTCAACTAAATGGTTTAAAGGAATTATGCTTAAAGGAAAACTTATTTACTTTGTATACTACTGCTTAATAGCAGGAACATTAGTAATATTATTCTTATAGAAATGATAATTTAATCATTTCTTTTCTTTTAAATTTTTGATACAATAATTAAAGGTGGTAATATGCTTTATCTATTATATGGAACAAAAAACTATTTAATAAAAGAGGAAATAAAAAAAATAACAAAAAACTTTGATGATTTAAATATAAGTAAATTCGACTTAGCAAATGACGACATCAAAACAGTCATTGATGATTGTATGACCATATCACTTTTTGATGACAAAAAAATAGTTATCTGTGAAAATGCCGATTTCTTTACAGCCGCAACTAGTAAAGACTCAGAAATAATAGAACAATACATAAATAATCAAAACCAAAATACTACATTAATATTTACAGTAAATAACGAAAAAATAGACGAAAGAAAAAAAATAACAAAACTTATCAAAAAAAATGGTACAGTAAAAGAATTTAACGAAAACATAAACCCTGTACAAATAATCAAAGAAACTCTAAAAGATTATCAAATTGATAATACCTTAATAAATCTATTCATAGATAGAGTAGGACAAAACCCATTAATTATAAAACAAGAATTAGAAAAATTAAAAATATATAAAGAAGATAAAACAATAACAAAAGAAGATATTTTAAATGTAACCACAAAAACAATAGATGTCGATATATTTAAACTTTTAGATTACATCGTTCAAAATAATAAAAACAAAGCATTAGAAATATATCACGAAATGATCAAATTAAATGAAGAACCAATTAAAATAATAATAATGCTTTCAAACCAATTTAGAATAATGTATCAATCAAAAGAATTACAAAAAAAAGGACTATCTGAAAAAGATATAGCCACTACATTAAAAATACATCCATATAGAGTCAAATTAGCCCTTCAAAATAGCCGAAAATATAGTTCAGATACATTATTACAATATATATCAGATTTAGCCGATATTGATATAAATATAAAAACCGGAAAAACTGATAAAAATTTAGCCCTTGAACTATTCATATTAAATAAATAGAAAGTAACCTCTATTTATTTTTTATTTTATCATATATTTGTTTTATACCAATTTCATACTTACTAGTAGTCTTAGGAACATAATATTCTCTTCCTAAAAGTTCATCTGGTAAATACTGTTGTTTAACATAACTCCCTTTATAACTATGAGGATATTTATAGTCCTTAGAAGTAGTTTTTAAATGATTAGGTACTTTTCCTACATTTCCCTTATAAACATCATTTAAAGCCGCATTAATTGCATCATGAGCACTATTACTCTTAGGAGATAAAGCCATTTCAATAACAATTTCACCAAGCGGAATACGCGCTTCAGGTAAACCTAAACGTTCACAAGCCGCAATACATGCATTTAATCTAGGACCAATAGCCGGATTTGCAAGTCCAATATCTTCATAAGCAATAACCGATAATCTTCTAAAAATAATATCTAAATCTTCAGCCGCAATCAACCTAGCCAAATAATGAAGTGCCGCATTAACATCACTACCACGAATAGACTTTTGTAAAGCACTAATAACATCATAATAGCCATCATCATTCTTATCAATATATAAATTAGGTTTATTATTTATCTTCTTAATAGTATCCAAATCCACTTTAAAATCATTTGTAGAATAATAAGCAACCTCTAACAAATTATAGGCAAATCTCATATCCCCAGACGATAAAGAAGCAATATAATTCAGCGCTTCATCAGTAATTTCAATCCCTTCAAGCGACTCTAAACTACGGCTAAGTCCTATTTTTATATCATCCTCAGTCAAAGGTTTTAATTCAAATAATTGACATCTACTTCTAATAGCAGGATTAATAGAATGATAAGGGTTAGAGGTAGTCATACCAATCAAAGTAATAATACCACTTTCCAAATAAGGCAAAAGCAAATCCTGTTTATCTTTATTTAAACGGTGAATCTCATCCATAATTAAAACAAAATTGTCACACCCTTTAGCCTTATAGACCATCTCATCAAAATCCTTCTTACTATTAATAACAGCATTCAAAAAACCAGAAGGTAAACCAAGTTCATTTATAATCGCATATGCCAAAGTCGTTTTTCCAGTTCCTGGAGGACCATATAAAATCATCGAAAACGCTTTTTTATTATTAACCAAATTTTTTAATATCTTATTTTCACCAATTAAATGCTGCTGCCCAATAACATCAATCAATTTTTTAGGTCTAACATTATAAGCAAGTGGCTGCATAACTATCACCATCCATAACAATTATAACATTTTTCTAAGACAACTTAAAGAAAAAACATAATTCTAGTAATATTAAAAAATATATGATAAAATAAAGAAAGAAAGAAGGTACGAAAATGCTTCAAAATAAATTAAACAATCCAAAAACATTAACATTTCTTATCATTATAATCTTTATCATTTTAGGTTTAATTATATTCCAAACACTAGATGTCAAAAAAGAAACAGCAACCTTAACTTATGAAAATAACAAAGTAACATTTATAGTCCCAAGAGGATATCATTTTAACGAAACAGAAAGTCTAGATAATCTATTAAGATATAAAAATAAAAAAACTGAAGACTTAATCATATACAGTATAGAACAAACAGATAAAGAAAAATTTGAACAAACAAAAAAACAAATAGAAAACGAACATAAAAACTTATTCAATAATATAAAACTAAAAGAATACAAAACAACCATAGAAAACCAAACAATAAAAGTTTTAGAAGTAAAATATACACCAAGTAATAAAAAAGAAAATAAAAATACTTATATTTTCTATCCATTAAAAAATAACTACATTGCCAAAATCACAACAAATTCAGCAAACATAAATAAATCAAATATTAAAAACTATATAAAAACAAAATAGACTTTATAAAAAAGTTTGTTTTTGTTAATAAATATAGAAAGTATTT
>JAAWSW010000046.1 GCA_022801735.1 Bacilli bacterium
GAGTGAGGTTGTTAGAATGAATGAAGATGACCAAATAAGAGAGAACTTACTTGCAATAGAGAATGCGAAAAGGGTACATGCTACATTAATGCAGAATGCTGAAGAGGAAGGTTTTTCTAAGGGTGTTAAACAAAATAAAATAGACATTGCTAAAAATATGATTAGCAAAAATATGGATAATAAAACAATATCAGAAATTACTGGCTTAACAATAAAAGAGATAGAAAGTTTAAAATAACTTTCTATCTTTTAGTTAACAACCAAAAATCCTTCTAAAAAAAACATATTTGTGATATAATTTACTAGGAGTGATTCAAATGGAATTATTAAATAAATTGGGAATAAAACCAAAAAACATACATTTATATGAAACTGCATTATCACATACATCATATGCCAATGAGAAAGGTACAGAAAGTTATGAACGCTTAGAATTTCTAGGCGATGCAGTTTTGGAATTATTAATGAGTGATTATCTTTATAATACTAAACATATCAGTGAAGGTGAAATGACAAAAGTAAGAGCCCATTATGTATGCGAAACAGCCCTTTATGAATATTCGACAAAAATAGGACTTAATGAATATTTAAAACTTGGAAAAGGTGAATCTGAAAGTGGAGGAAAGTACCGAAAAGCAATTGTTTCCGATATTTTCGAATCATTTTTAGGCGCAATTTATTTAGATCAAGGAATAGAAACTGCAAGAAGTTTTTTTAAAGAAAATGTAATTCCATATATAGAAAATCACGAAATAGACTTCTTTGATGATTACAAATCTGTACTTCAAGAATTTGTTCAAACTGATAAAAGAAGTTTAGAATATAAATTAATAAGTGAAACAGGACCAGCCCATAATAAAGAATTTACAATTGAAGTATCAATAGATGGAATCAAATATGGGGTTGGAACTGCACATTCAAAGAAAGCCGCTGAGCAAGAAGCCGCAAAAGATGCTCTTGCAAAAGCACAGAAAGGATGATTTAAAATGGGAAGAGCGTATGAAGTAAGAAAGGCTAGCATTCAAAAAACAGGAGCCGCTAAAGCAAAATTATATTCAATGTATGCTAGAGAAATATATCAAGCAGCAAAAACAGGCGGAACTGAATTTGAAAGCAATAGTGCATTAAAAAGACTAGTAGATAAAGCCAAAAAAGAACAAGTTCCAAGTGACATTATTAATAGAGCAATAGACAAAGTAAATAGTGGTGTAGATGAAACATATACAAACGCAAACTATGAATTATTTGGCCCAGCAGGTTCATCATTAATTGTTGCATGTTTAACAGATAATGTTAATAGAAGTGTTAGTAGTGTAAGAGCCGCCGTTAATAAATGTCATGTAAAAATGGGTGCTCAAGGTAGTGTTAGTTATATGTATGATCATTTATGTGTAGTAAGTTTTAAAGGATTAGATGAAGAACAAACATTAGAAGCATTAATTGAAGCAGGCATTGATATAGAAGATATAGAAATCGAAAACGATGAAACAATTATCTATGGTACTCCAAGTGACTTATTTAATATCAAAGAAGCAATATCATCTAAATTAAATAATGTAAACTTTGATATGGATGAAATAACATATATCGCTAAAGATAAAGTAACACTTACAGGTGAAGACTTAGAAACATTTAATAAACTTTTAACAATGTTAGACGAAATAGAAGATGTCCAACATGTATATCACAATGTAGAACTTTAATAGTTCTTTTGCCAAACACAATAGAAATAAACTATTGTGTTTTATATTAAAAAAGAATATAATAAAGGTATTAAGACAGGGGGGAGTTTCTTATGCGTTATAATGAAGAAGATTACAAGGAAGATTATAATAATAATTACTATACAGAAGACCCAGATAAAACCAATGCTGCCCTAAATAACTTAATAAAAATATATTCAGAAATTTATGATTTAACATTTGATGGATTAATGAAGTTAGAATTAGATGGAAAAAGAGAAAGCGAAGAATTTACTAAAACTATAAGTAAATTAAGAATATTAAAATTAAAAGAACAAAGAATCTTAGATAATATAGAACCTTATCTTGAAATAGAAGAATACCCAATGGTAGAATTATTTTTAAGCGAACAAATAGATAACAAGGAAAAAAGAATTCAAGTCAAAAATAGAATGGGTTATGTATTTACTAAACGAGATTTACTTTATAATAATATGTTTGAAGGCCCTGATAGACAAGAAGCCCAAAGAAAATTTGAATCTATAACAGAAATTCTCTTAAGATTTATATATAGTATTTCTAAAAAGAAATCCACAAAAGCAATAAAAGAAAAATATGAATTATCATATTTATATCCAGAAATAGAAGATGAAATGATATGTATGGGTTTTGATACCCAAAATAAATTTTTCTTTAAGGAAGAAACAGAAGCAGAATTATTAAATATAAACCCAGAAGACTATAAAGTGGAAAAAGAAGCAGACAATTACGACTATATTAGTGATCTTATAACCGAATTAGAATCCAATAGCGAAAGCGATATAAACACAATAAAATTAAAACTAGATATAATAAAATTTGGTATTAAAAAATTACCAACATTAGATATTTCAGTATTATATCAAATGTGCCAACACAATTTAAATTTTGATAGTACACCAAAACTTACTAAAAAGAAAACTGTTCTTCAAAGATTATATAGTATTTTAGAAAAAGAACTAATAAAAAGAAAAGACTACGAAGAAACACTTCAAAGACAAGAAGAATCTATAAGCACCTCAGAAGAAAATGAAAATGTGGAAAAAATTCCTAAAGACATAATCGATATAATGATTTATTTAATAAACCAAATAAATGATATTTTTGATACAGGAATAGAACTTGCTGATTTGGAAAGCCAAAATAAAGATTTCACCCAAGTATTGCAGAAATTACAATTTCAAGTAGAAAGAGAAAAACAACTAATTAACCAAAAAACATCAATAACATACAATACAAAAAAATATATAAAAACTATAATAGACAGTTATTTATATTTCATAGTGGCTATACATATGAATACCTTAGATGAAGATGAAATTAAAAATCGCTGTGATTTAATAGAAAAAAGAATACATCACTTAATCCCTGGATTAACATTTGAAGATTATAGTACTTATAAAACACCACAGATACCATATTACATATTGCAAACACAGTTAATCGAAACCATTAAGTCTTTTGAAAAGATTATTAAAAAAAGCACTAATAGGAGAAGATTAATTACTATCAAATATGAAGAAATATTATCAAACCCAGATTTAACTGACGATTTTATTTCAAATAATGGTAATATAAATAATATAACAGTACTAGATGAATATACATTATCTGTTATTTTAGGTATTGATTTAGAAGAGTATAGATACGACAAAGAAGAATTACTTTATGAATGTGCCAAAATATATTTACATGCTTTAACAGAAGAAAAACAAAAAACACTAGGCCAAGAACCACATATTGTCTTTCAAATCACATATGTACAAAACCTTTTAAAACATTTAAATGTAAAAAAACTTAATGTTATAGAAAATGATTATATGCATATGGATAGTGAATTTCATCAACTTGTATTAAATGAAAAAGCAAACCGCAAAACAAAAATAGAAAGAACAAAAGTTAGGAGAAAATAAAATGGCAAAATCACCATGGTGGGAAGAAATGGAAGCAAAAAATAGATATACTAAAGAGGAATCAGAATTTGAAAAAGAAGAACTAGTAGATTTCTATTTAACTGAATTAAGTGAAGATGGAATAGAAGAACTAGATAATCCAAACAGCATAGGAAACCAATTTTTAAGTGTACTTGGTGTAACAAAAGAAGAAGCATTAGAAATGATTGAAAAGAAAACTGAAACTGACCACCAAAAACGACATTAAATTTAATGTTGTTTTTTTATAATTAAAAAGGTGATTTATATGACAGTCTATATAGATGGAGTCCTATTTTTAAATTTTGCCTTTGATTTTATTCTCTTGCTAACAACTAGTATAGTATTAAAAAGAAATACTAAAATATTTAATTTAGTATTAGGTGCTTTTATAGGCAGCTTAAGTACTCTGATTCTTTTTATAAATGTGAATTCAATACAATTATTTATAATCAAAATTTATTTAAGCATTTTAATGAATCTATTCTCCTTTTATTACAAAGATATAAAATATACCCTTACCAATATTACAACATTTTATATAGTAAGTATTTTACTAGGTGGATTTCTCTATATGCTAAATATAGAATTTTCATATAAACATGAAGGAATAATTTTTTATAACAATGGACTCAGTATAAACGTCATAATTTTATTCATAATTTCACCAATAATTTTATATATTTATGTTAAGCAAAGTAAAATGTTTCAAAAAAAAATAAAAAACTATCATAAAGTAAATATTAAGATAGGAAAAAAAGAACTCAGCTTAAACGGTTTTTTAGACACTGGTAATACTTTAACATATAAAGGTAAACCAGTGATTATAACCAACATAAAAAACACCTTTAGAAAAAAGAAAATATTTGTTCCGTATGCTGTAATAAATGGTGCTGGATTATTAGAATGTATAGAAACACAAATATATATACCAGACATGGGAACATATGACGTTTTACTAGGCTTTAGTGATAACCTAAATATAAGTGGCGTAGATGTATTATTAAATGGAAAAATGGAGGAAAATAATGTTACAAAAAATAAAAGAAATATTCAAATTGATATTTAAAGAAGATAATGTGTTCTTTATTGGTAGCAGTGATAAACTGCCAGAACCATTAACAAAAGAAGATGAAGTTATGTATGTTCAAAGAGCAATGGATGGCGATAAAATGGCTAGAGCCAAATTAATTGAACATAACTTAAGATTAGTAGTTTTCTTATCTAAAAAATATGAAAACACCGGAATTGACTTAGAAGATTTAGTTAGTATAGGTAGTGTTGGATTAATAAAAGGAGTAAATACATATAAACTAGACAAAAACATAAAATTAGCAACATATGCTTCGAGATGTATAGATAACGAAATATTAATGTTTTTAAGAAAAAACAAAAAAAGAAGAGGGGAAATTAGTTTTGAAGATAATTTAAGTTACGATTCAGAAGGAAATGAATTACATCTAGAAGACATATTAGGTACAGATTCAGATATAGTAACCAAAGGATTAGAAAAAGAAATAGAAAAGAAAATGTTGTATAATGAAATAGAAAATTTAAACGAAAGAGATAAAAAAATAATGGTATTAAGATATGGCCTTTTTGGTACTGATGAAATGACCCAAAAAGACGTAGCCAACCTTTTAGGTATTAGCCAATCATATATATCAAGAATAGAAAAAAAAGTAATTAGAAAATTAAAGAACTTAGATAAAGATTAGTCCCTAAAAAGGACTATTTTTTTGTCAATAGTTGACGCATATTATTGACAATTTAACTAAAATATGACAAACTAAAATCATATGATATATATTAGGAGGTAAAAAATGAATTCAAAAACTAAAATCATTATTTCAGTTATTGTATTGATATTAGGGATATCTAGTATAACTACTTATGTTATAACTAAAAACAATAATCTAGATTCAAAATCTGGAAATGAAATAAAAGAAACTAAAGAAAAAAAGAAAAAAGATAAAAAAGAAGAAGAATTAATAGAAACAACTGATGAAAACCAAATAATAAGTACTGATTCTACTAGTACAGAAAGCGATACTATAGCATCTGAAAGCACTAGTAAAAACACTTATAAAACTAATTCAACAAAGAAAAATCACACAACAAATAGTAAACCAAATACAGGTAGTTCTGCTACAAAACCAAGTAAACCAAACAAACCAAACGATGAAACTGTAACTTATGAAGATTTGGTTATTACTAATGATATGGTAAATAATAAAGAAGTTGTTGTAAACGATAAAACATATGAAAATGTAATCGTTGCAGCAAACCTTGAAGAAAACACACATATTATTTTAAAAAATATTGATATAAAAGACACTTTAATGTTAGCAAACGCTAAAAAATATCAATTAGATATTGTAAATACAAAAGCCAAATCAATGGTAACAACACAAAGTACAATGGCAATGTTCTCATTAAGATCTGCCCCAAAAGTTAATAAAACTATATCAGGACCAACTATCAACATGGATAATCAAAGTAGTGTTGACACCTTAAGCATAGATGGTAACATTCACATTAATGGCGATAACGCTATAAACGAAATTAACATTATAAATGGTGATGAAGTTATATTAAACGTTCCAGCAAAAAATGTTGTTTTAAACAATTTAGAAAAAGAAGGTACACTTGCCATTAATAAAACAATCACTACATTAATTAACAATAACGATAATACAAATATGATAATTAATGCTAATATTACAGATTTAAAAAACGAAAGTGAAAATAGTAATATTATGATTAATAAAAACAACACAGTTACTAAACTTGTAAGTAATGGTGAAAATACAACTATTTCTGGAAACGGAACCATTAATTCATTAACAGTGAACGCTAATAATACCAAAGTATATACAAAAACAGTAAATAAACCAGTATTAAATGGTGAATTAGACAGAGTTGTTGTAAGACAAGAAAATGATATTACCATAACTGATGTTAAATCTAATGGGCAAGGAAACGTTACTTTCACCCTTAGTAAAAGTGTAGATTTAACCTTAGATGATATATCTGTTATTTGTTCTGCGGGTAAAAGTATTAGTAAATTTAAACTTACCCAAAATGGTAATACATATAGTTTATCAACTTCTTACTTTAAAAATCCAGTATATTCACTTTATATTACACTACCAAACGGTAATATAATTAGTGAAGATTTTAGTACAGATTATGCTAATCCAACAGTTAATAAAGTAGATATTACAAGAATAAACGAAACTGAAGCCAACTTTGAAATATATGGGTTAGATGAAGGTGGGTATGTATATTATTTATTAGAACCTAACCAATCTAGAACTGCAGTAAGTGCTGACACAATAATGAAAAATGGCATAAAAAGTAATGCAAAACTTGGATACAATAAAATAACAATATCAAATTTAGAAGCCAACCAAGGATATACTTTATATTATGTTATTGAAGGCTTTTATGGTAATGTAGCAAGTGTTCAAGGACCAATTGACATTGATGCTGACCCTATGCCAGAAGATACAAACGATTATAAAATTACTTACGCAGCAGAAGAGACAATTAATAATTTTCATTTTGAACTTAATAAAGCACCTTCAAAAGAATTAACATTAGATGACTTTAGAATTATATGTCCAACTCAATCAAACTTAACATTAAAAGGTGCAAGACTATCAGTAAGCTCAGATAGATTAACTTATATAATTAAAGTACCAGATAATTATGGGCATAAAGATAATAACTACACAGTTACAATAAACGTTGATGATACAAACACAATCAAGTCAACCTTTGTATCACACTTTGATCCACCTCGCATTACAGGTGAAACCGTAATAAGAGAAGACGAAAATACAGCAATATTCAATTTTAATTCTGACGAACCTGGAACTGTATATTATGGAGTTTATGAATGGAACCAAGGTATATATGATTGGAATTCAACCACACCAATGTCTGGAGATATTTTAAGTGGCGCTATTGCTTCAAAAAAACAAACATTAAATTATGGTGGTAATACAATCAATATCGATTTAAGCAATATTAATGTAACTAAAAACACAAGAATTTGGGCATTATTTATTGATGAAGTAGGTAATTATCGTAAGGGATTCGTTGATCATGTATCAATACCAGAGTATGTTGATCAAACTGACCCAGACGAAAAAGCCTTACATATTACAAATGCTACATATAATAATGGTATTATTAATGTAACATTTAGCGAAGCTATCAGCTCAATTGGAGCCACTTCAGAGGATATTGAACTTCAAGTTATTAGTGGTGGTTCTATTAGTGGAAGAATCGCTTGGGAAGTTAGAAATAATTATGACAGTAATGAAGTTTCATTCAAAATAATAAATGGGGTATCATTAACTCCAGGAACATATAAAATAATTTTAAAACCATATAATAAAGATGATAATAGAGTGGTTTTAGAAAAAGAATTTACAATTAATTAATAATATCAACAAACCAGTAAATGAATTTGCTGGTTTGTTTTTTTACAAAAAAGACCATTAACAAAATTTTGTTAATAGTCTAAATAAAATATATCAATTTTATTTATTATTTTCTATGATTTCTTTATTTTTAATTAGTCTTTCATTATTTGGATCAAACTCTAGTGCAATATCTAAATAATATAGACTTTCGGCTATTTTTCCTAAATTATATTCGCATATTGATAATAAATCATAAATTGTTCCATCATAACAAAATGGTTCATTTATATAATTTTTGTATTTTTCATTTATTTCAAGAGCCATTAAAAGATACTTTTCAGCCTCCAGATAATTACCAATTTCATATTCAAGCATTCCACTTTCAACATAGGGTTCTCTTAAATATGGCGTTTCATTTCTTGCTTTTGAAAGCCAAAGCCTAGCTTCATCTAATCTATCTAAAGCTTTATAAGATCTAGCAATAAAACGCATAGAAGCAGATCTTTCATCTTTCCAAGTAGCTGATTTTAGTTTTAAATGTTTTATCAAAGTATCAATACATTCGTTGTATTTTTTATAATACATATACTCTCTACCTAAATAATGCATATTACGATCATCTTCTGGATTTTCTTTAACAGAAAGTTCTAGTAAAGGTAAATAAGAACCTCGTGACTTTGTATTATCTGGATAATGATTAATTGTAATTTCATCAGTAGTTAAAGATTTTTCTATTCCATCATATTCTAATACCTCATGAACAGGATGAGTCCATTTGTAACCCTTTCTAGAATGCATTTTTTCAATATAGAAATTGACAGCAGGATTTCCATAATCATCAAAACTCCAATTATAGTTATATCTAAGTCTAGTTATATTATCATCCCATAGTTTTTCTAAAACTTCTCGCCACCCAGGTTCGATAACTTCATCAATATCCATACAAACACATATATCAGTATCCTCTGGAACTAATTCTAATGATTTATTACGTGCAACATCAAATCTCCAAGGAGAAATAACTTCAGTTTTAACAATTGCTCCTCGTTTTTTTAATTTAGCTACAGTTTTATCAGTAGAACCAGTATCTAATACATAAACATTATCAGCTTCACTTATAGAGTCCATCCATCTATCAACAAATTTTTCTTCATTTTTAGAAATCGCATAAACGCAAACCTTATATTTATTTTTTTTACGCACTTATTTTAGTTACAGTTAAACTAGCATTAGTTCCAGTACCTAAAGTGACACCAACGGCTAACAAGGCACTAAGAGCCATATCAATATTAGTTCCAGCTGCTAAGGTTACGATTATACTTCCACTATAAAGTGAACTAACACCAACTGATAAAAGTCTAGAAATAATAGTCCCAGGAATATCAGTACCATTTGCTCTAATAGACATAGTTAGAGTAGTTCCGATTGCTACAGAGGCATTTAAAAAGTAATCAATTTTATAAGTTCCTGCCTGTGTAAGTGTTAATGTATTAGCAGTTGCAGTAGTTATATTATTAACAGGCATAACTGTTGGTAAACCTACTTGACTAGTTCCACCCAATGTTAAATTTATAGTTTGTGGTGCATCACTATAACGTCCACCATACGCTGCTAAACCAAAATTAGGTCCAGTTGCACCAGTAGGACCTGTAGCACCTGTTAGTCCAGCTATTCCTGCGGGACCAGTAGGACCTGTTGGCCCAGTAGGACCAGTAGGACCTTCAACTGTACTCGCAGGACCTGTTGGACCTGTAGCACCAGCTAATCCTTGGATACCTTGAGGCCCAGTAGCTCCAGTTGCACCAGTTGGCCCAGTTGCTCCAGCTAATCCTTGAAGGCCTTGAGGACCAGTAGGACCAGTAGGACCTTCAACTGTACTTGCA
>JAAWSW010000047.1 GCA_022801735.1 Bacilli bacterium
CCCCTACTTTGTCAATACTTGCAACCCAAATGGTACAAAAATTACAAAAAATTGACAAAAAAAGATTTAATATTAAATTAAATCTTAATAAAACTAAGCAGGAATATCATATTTTATTTTATCCGCATTAAAATTTTTAATTACCTCTTCATAAGTTAAAGCCTTATTATATATAGTAAAATTATATAAATCACCATTAAATTTCTGAGAAGTACTTGATGATTGACCTAATATAAGTGCTGAAAAAGGTTTCACTGTAAACGCAGTATCTATATCAAGCCTATCATAATGCATACCATTAATATAAACATCTATTCCCTTTTTTACAGCAATAATCGGTTGACCTGATGCAGGGTCTGAAATATCGTAATTAATATTTTGATTTGTAATAACAAAAGTTATATGAACTAATTGACCAGCATGTAAAAAATCTAAACCGACATTAACACATGAAGGTACATTAGTATCCACACTAGTATATGCACATAAATTAAATGCTTTAGTGTTAGTTGTATCCCCAGGAATAGTTCCTATTTCCGCATATATTCCCTGTTTTGAAGTTGCATCATACCAACCCCATAATCCAATAGAACCCGAAGAAGAAACCAAATTTTTTACATTAACAACAGCCTGTAAGGTAAATTGGCTTCCTAAACTAGACTGATTTATTGGTGTAGTAACAGTACCATTTCCGTTAAATACTAAATGACGATTACTATAAGTAACATTATTCAAAGTCGCATCTCTACCATTACCACTTTGATCTTTCCAAGTTGTTTTTCCGTTTTTAGTTGTAGGTTTTTGAAAACCATCATATATAGAATAAATAGACCCCATTTGTGAATATTCAAACCTAACAGTATTAATTGCATCACTTTTAATTTTATCCATACCAAGTTTTCTATTACCAAGAATGGCTAAAGTACTAATGATCAAAACCAAAAACAACGCCAATATACTGTATAAAAGAGCTGAAGCAATAAAACCATTTTTCTCCATATTAGCCCCTCCTACTCTTTTATAATTATACAATAAGATTTATATTAAAACAAGATATATAAACTAAAAAGTAGACCTTAGTCCACACTAAGTCTACTATAGTAGAATAAACTATTATGGGTGATATATATGCGTCGTGGATGGTGGTGTGGACGAGGTAAATGGTGCATATTAGGTATGATATTTTGTATTTTACTATTTTATCAAATCATAATAACACTATTCATCGTTACACGCTTTAATGTATTTTTACTATTTTTCTTTATCCTATTTGCTTTCTTCTGTTTATTTAAACTTTTTTGGTGGTAAAACGTCTAGTTTTATAAATCATATCAATTTCTTTACTTATCTTTTTACACATATTAAATTCAGTATCATCAAATGTAATTAAATTAGGCATACTAATTAAAGTAAAAAACAACGCTTTCTCATCTTCCATAAGTGGATAATGTCTTTCATATTCTCTTAAAATTTCCTCAAAATCCAAATCCAAAGCATGTTTACGGTATAATTTATAAATATCAAAAACAGGACTCCCTATTTTGGCTTTATCCCAACTTATCAAAAAAGAACTCTCATTTCTAACAAAATGATCCAAACTCAAATTATTATGAAGGACGACATCCCGTCTTTTTCTTTTGCCCAAAATCAAATCATGAAAATGTTCAAGCCTATCTTTACAATCATCAATACTTTCATATATAACATTTATATTACGAGCAAGCAAATATTCACTAGGACTCATAAAAACTTTACTTTCAATTACAGTAATAATGTCAGTATAATATCCATATAAATATTCTAAATTATTATCAATATCTTCATATATCTGTTCAAAATCATTTAAATCCACTTCTTTGTAATGAGTAGTTTTACTATGTAAAAGAGCCACTAAAGACACCATATCTAAAGCCTTTTGTTCCAAAGGAATATCAAAATCATCTAAATATTCAGTTATTTGAAAACCATCAGATGAAACATCATTAACAAAAGAAGGCATATAGTCAAAATTTCTAGACTTTAAATACTCTAGAATGTTTAAATTTATTTGACTATCTTTAAAAACAAATTTTCCCTTATTCGTTGTAGCAACACTTACACTACCAATTTTTTGATACCGTGTTGGTACTAAAGAATATTGTTTAAAAGCCTCATTAACCTTCATTAGCAGGAATAATTATTTTATCGCCAATTTTTACTTCTGATAAATCATTATAAGCAAGAAGTAATTCTTTAGTAACCTCATAGTCATTTATTATAGATTCAATAGTATCATTTTCAGTAACAATGTGAATCTTATAAACTGTGTAATCTTCATTTTCATCAAGTCCATCAAATAGAGATTTTACATTTACAGTTGTTCTTTCTGAAGGTACACTTTCCTCTACCTCACGGTCCTCTCTAGGTAAACTTTGTAATTCCTGATTTTCTAAAACTGGTATTTTATCACCCTTTAGCTCTTCTAATAAATCTTCCTCTTCCATAACTTCCTCCTCTACTTCTTCAATATTGTCAATACAAAGTTCGATATTAACATTTAAAATTCTGTTATTAATAACTTCGTAATAAAAATCACTTATATCAATAGAAGCATTATCTATATCATATTTTTTATCAATATTAATATTAAATGGTAACTCATACTCAAAATCATCAAGATTTACACTAGTATCAGTCATTTTATAATCACCATTTATAATAAATTTTCCAGCAATTAAATGATCTCCTTGTTTAGTAACTTCATGTTCCAATGAAATGCTGTTAATAAGCGCTACATTAGTATCAAAATTAATATCTTTTTTAAATGGAACTAGTTTTTTCATCATATCTCCTCCTAAAACATTATATTAATTACACATAATTATATTCTTATTCTTTAAGTAAATTTTCAAGAGACTTAATCTTATACCCCTTACCCTTAATATAATTAATTATATTTACAATCTCCTTATCAAGTTCTGGATTAATATAAAATGAAAGCATTGCTCCCTCAGTCAAATTATTTTTTGCATTTATAAATGGCATATTAGAAATAACTGCTGTAGGTATTATCGTATAAGAACTTTGAGCACTGCAAGTCTTAAGAACAAGTGTATCCTTTTTTTCAGCATAACAATAATTATTATGCTGACTACCTGCATTTACAATAATCGTCTTCATCCAAGCAAAATCTGAATGCATATAATCACCCTTATTACTCAAATTTCCAACAGTATGACCCTTCATAATTAATTTAATAACATCATTATAATTGGCCTCTAAAAACTCACTATCAATAAAAAAGGTCGCTTTAATATTACTTTCTTTTAACACGCTCACAATATTATCTAAATAATGGTTATTATTAGCCCTAAAAATCAAAGTAACACTTTTTTCACTTTTACTACCACTAATGATAAATTTATCACGATTTTTATCTAAACTTTTTTTTATAGGTGTCTCTTTATACACCAACAACCTTTCATTAAAATAACCAATTTGCCGCATTTTTTGATAACTTTTTCTAACATCAACTTCCCTACCATTTTTACCAGGAATAATAGTATCACCATTAATAATAGGCGCTACCGACTTTTGTTCATAATTATCGCTTTTTTCATTTATCTCAGTTAATAAATCATCACTCATTTTAGATACCAAGCCAACCTTATCTGTATAAATAATACTACCAATTAACAAAGTAAGTATCCCAAGTATTTGAAAACCTTGTTTCATAGCCTCACCCTAAAAAAGTATATGCTTTCGCTTTTAATTTAGACAGACTTTCACCTTTTTTATTAGTTAACATATGATAATAAGAAAGGGGGGCATAACATGGGACCATATACAGAACTTTATAGACAAAATCCAGCAACTTTTGGTCGCCCAGGAGGTCCAGGAAGACCACCTAGACCACCAATGAATAGACCTGTTGCTGGAGGGTTCTTAGGACCATTCTTATTAGGAGGAATTACAGGCGGTTTAGTTGCACCATTCTTCTACAATAGACCACCATATTACAATAGACCACCATATTACTATCCTCCATATTATAGACCATATTAAAAAGTAGAGACCAATTCTCTACTTTTACTATATTAAATTTTCTTCAAACCTAGATGATACCATGTTAGTAATATCACCTGTATCAAAAGTAATTATCTTAGTTTTTTTATCAAAACTAATAACCCTATTTTGATTTACAATACAAGACCTATGTGTCTGAATAAAATTCCCTGTCACCATATCCTTTAATTCACATAAACTTTTACCAATTTGAAATTCCCCATAATCTGTTTTTATTATACTTTTACGAATAGTACTATCTGTCGTAATATACAAAACATCACTTAATGAAATTGTATATATAGTACTCTTATCCTTAAACTTAAGTACTTTCCGTGCTTTTAAAATTCTACATGATTTTCCCAAAGCAACTTTTAATCTTTTTTCATAATCATCAAATTTATTAATAAAAGACAAAAATCCAAACTCATCTTTAAGTATAATTTCACTTAGTTCCTGATGACCAGTTAA
The DNA here is from genome assembly GCA_022801735.1 of Bacilli bacterium. GTDB lineage: Bacteria > Bacillota_I > Bacilli_A > RF39 > UBA660 > Coprosoma. The sequence continues at coordinate 4,516 of JAAWSW010000047.1, forward strand.
AAATATAATTATACTATTAACATCTTTTTTTCTAATACGCCTAGCCATATCAATTCCTGAACCACTAGGAGTTTCTATATCTAAAATATAAACTTTAAAAGAAAGTTTCTCATCTATTATACTTAAAAACTCCTTATTATAATCTTTAAATACATGTAATGAATACTCAAGATCATTTTTCATCATATATTCTGAGATAATTCTTTCTATTGTCAATCTGTAACTATCAGTATCCTCACCGACAATAAAATTTATCATAAAAATTACCTTCTCCCTTTATTTTATAGTGACTTTTTAAATATACCACATTTTATTTCCAATTACTACCACTTTTATAATTTTTTAATTAAATATATTTTTATCAACTACATCTTAAACACCGCAAACCATTCATAAATTATAGCATTCGCGTAGAAAATTAAACGTTTCACGACAATTTTACGATTTAATTACAATTAATTTGTACAATTATGTTGGTAGGTGGTAAAAAATGGCAATAAAATTTAAAAGAATTAATGATCTTAGAGTAGATAATGACCTATTACAAAGAGAAGTAGCCGAAATCATAGGAGCAAATAAAAATACATACCCTCACTGGGAATCAGGACTATATGAAATACCACTAGAAGCAATGGACAAACTGGCTACATACTATAAAGTTAGTATTGATTATATAACTGGGCTTTCAGATGATAAAGGTAATACAATGAGACGTTATGATAAAGAAATACTTCCAAAAAGATTAAAAAAAATACGTATTCAAAATAAACTCTCACAAGAAAAAATGGGATATACTTTAGGTAACATGAGTCAAATAAAATTATCTCGTTATGAAAATGGTATAACTACCATACCTTTTTCCACACTATATTTATTTGCAAAGACATTTAATATTTCAATAGATTACCTAATGGGTAGAAACGACACACAAGAAATAAAAACAACCATAAAAAAATAACTATTAGTTTTAAACTAATAGTTTTTATTATATTCTTATCTTTACTACATATTCTAAAGCAATAATGAAACCATTTAATTAGTTTCCTTAATATATCTTCTAGACACTTCATCTAATTCTTTAATAAGAGCCTCTATTTCATCCGTACTCTTCACCCTAGCACCGCTAGCATATATATGACCACCACCACCAAAATGTGAAGCCACCTCATTAATAATCGGCCCTCTTGACCTAATTGACGTACGATATGATTTCAAATCTTTATCATAAGTAAATGTAACCCAAATTAAAGCCTCATCTATATAATTAAAATTATTTATCATATTACCTGGTGTAGCTGCATCCACCTCATATTCATTTAAAACTTTATCATCTATCACAATATAAGCAACTTTATTATCAGTAAATATTAAATGCTGTGATAAATAACCTTGAAATTTTATTTCTTTATATGGTCTCATATACAAATCATCATATATCTCAGTAATATCTAAACCTGTTTGACGAATTAATTCCCCTACAATTTCGAAAGTTTTAGGAGAAGAATAACGAAACATAAATCTATTTGTATCAGCAACTATACCTGCATATAATTTCTTAGCCGCCTTTTCATTTAAAACCAGTTTTGTATTTAAAGCAAGTTCTGCCACCATTTGAGAAGCACTAGAAGCAGTATCATCAATCCACTCAATATCACAAGTTTTTTCAATAAATGGGTGATGATCAATCTTAATACTTCTTTTAAAACGACTAGGTACTGCACCATCAATCCTTTTCAAATCAGGAGTATCAGTAACAATTAACAATCCATCATACATTTCAGGAGAAAACTTATCTAAAATTCCTAAAAACTTAAACTTATTAGTAGGGTTCCCCACCACATAAACTTCCTTTCTAGGAAATGTATTTAAAATAAGTTCTTTTAATCCAAGTGAACTACCCAAAGCGTCAGGATCAGGTCCTACATGTCTAGCAATAATTATCTTATTGGCTTTTTTTATTTCTTTATATATTTGTTTATATTTATTCATAAAATCACACTCTCTATTTTATCAGTGTATAAGTCTCTCTAGCAATCATTAACTCTTCATCAGTTGGTATAACAAAACAAGGAATCTTTGAATCTTTAGTAGTAATTACACCAGTATTAATATCTGAAAATTTAGAAATCACCTTATTATATTCATCCTCAATATATATTCCTAAAGGTCCAAGTTTACTTAACAACTTTTCCCTAAAATTAACCGCATTTTCACCAACACCACCACAAAGTACTAAAGCATCAATATCACTAATTCTCATATAAAATTTAGCAATATAATCAACTATTCGATTAACATACATTTCATTAGCAAGTATAGCCTTCTCATCGCCAGAATTAATAAGTTCCTCTAAAGCACGATTATCACTAACTTCAGCAATTCCAAGTAATCCACTTTTCTCATTTAAAACTTTATCAACTTCCGACATACTCATACCAGTCACCCCCATCACATAAGGAATAACCGAGTAATCTATATTACCACATCTAGTTCCCATCATCAAACCTTCGTTAGCCGTAAATCCCATGGAATTATCAAAAGACTTACCATCCTTTACCAAAGTAATACTTGCCCCATTACCAATATGACAAATAATTAAATTTGGCTTTTTATTCAATCTTTTTTCCATTTCCATAGTAATATATTTTGCACTTATACCATGAAATCCATATTTCCTAACCCCATATTTAGTATACCACTCATAAGGTAGTGAATATAAAAAATTTTCTTTAGGTATAGAATAATGAAAACCTGTATCATAAACTACTATTTGTACAACATTAGGTAAAATATTTTTAAAAGCCTTAATTCCTGCAATATGGCCAGTCATATGAACTAAAGATAAAAACTTAAATTTTTCCAGTCTTTGTATTAATTCATCAGTAACAATTTCTGGGGAAAATTTACCAGCACCATTTACTACCCTATGGCCAATACCATTTATTTCATCCAAACTATTTATAACCCTGTATTCAGTAAGTACATTAATAAGATAATTAACAGCCTCATCATGATTTTTTAAAATATCACATTTAGTAGTAATATCTCCATTAATCACAATTTTAATCTCAGTATCTAAACCAATTTTATCTATATTTCCATATATTAATACATCTTCTGAAGGCATATTATAAAGTTTAAACTTTAAAGAAGAACTACCAGCATTAATAGATAATAACTTCATATTAGTTCCCCCTTATCTCATAAACCCTAAAACAACAATTAGGAATTTCTAATTTAGTAAGATCGCCATCGCCAGGAATTCCAGTAATATAATAATGTAATGCTCTTGCAATTCCACTATGAGTAACAAGTAAAATTGTTTTATCAGAATACTTAACTAATAAATCTTTAATAAACAAATCCATTCTCTTAAATAAGTCCTTAATATTTTCACCATTACACTCATTATAATTTAGATTATAATTCCAAAAATCATCATAATTAACATCGGTTTTTCTTTTGAATTCAAAATCGCCATAGTCACGTTCAATTAATCTTTTATCGACAATAATTGTCTGAGACACAACATTGCTAGCAGTAATTCTGGCTCTGCTAAGTGGAGAAACAAAAACTGCATCAAACCTAATATCCTTAAGTCTCTCACCAACATTTCTAGCCTGCAAAATTCCATTTATCGTTAAATCGCTTTCACTTTTTCCACAAATCAAATGCTTTATATTCGTCGTAGTTTCACCATGACGCATTATATATAACTTCATCATTACATCCCCTTTTTATTTAGTTTTAGCAACCCAAGTTCCCGCTAATAAATCATGAAGACCCTTTTTATCTTTTCTATAGCATACCATTAACATAGAAGATAAAATTAGTCCAATTTGTATAATACCTAAACTAGTTATAATCAAAAAATAAATATTTGATGGAACAACAAAGACACAAATAATCACTGCGATTAAATAAAACATGCCATTAATAATTAAATTTCTTAATAGTAAATGTAAAAGATTCAATTTTTTATTACTTTTAGCCCTAATCTCAATATTCATCATTTTTTTACCTATAGTTTGTCCATTATTAAAATAAGGAAAAAATATAAAATACAAAATAATAAATATTAAATTAATAACATTTAATACAAGATTATTGGAATCCATCTGTTTATAAATAGAACTAATTCCAGACATATATTCACCAAAAGTAACCTCACCACTGGCATATTCCAAAGTAATTAAATCCATACTTGATTGCAAACTACCATTATCAGTTTTATAAAAAACACCAATAAACCCTAAAATAACAATTATAATAATTATATCAATCAAATAAGCAGTCATCCTCTTTTTTAATGATGCCTTCATAACCCACCCTCTATTCTTATATAATTATACAATAAATAAACACTACAAGCAAATAAAAGTTAAATTTAATAGTAAAGAAAAAGTTTTAAGAAAATATTATCTTAAAACTTTTATTCTTTAATTATATAAGGTTTTTCTTTAGTCCCATCACCTGATAAAGTTATATCAGATTTCAAAAATACAACAGGAAAAGCCATTAACTCTGCTCCAGAATTACTGTATTTTCCATCCAATCCATATCCTCCCATATAATTATGAATTAACCATCCATTATGTTCATATTTAGGATTATATGGATCATTTGCATTTATAGTCCAAAAATTTTTTCCTTCTTTATATATCCAATTCTGATTCTTACATGGCATATCATCAGCAGAAAGCCAACTCGATCTAGCACTTATGCACTTTGAATCAATACTGCTTTTTATAAAATCAGTAGCATTTAATACTCCAACATTACCTTCCCATATTGCTCTCTTTTCATTATTAACGTCTGTAGATAATGATGTTAAAGAAACTTCTTCATCCCAATTAAGATAAAGTTTACCTACATAAAAAATATGATTAGAAATAAAATTTTTAACCTCTTCAGTTAAAGTATTATAATAGGTTTCATTTAAATATTTATTTAAACTAGCAGTTTCCCACTCAGGGTTAGCATCATCATCCCACGCAATTGCTCCACCAGTATTATTTTCACACATTATCTTTAAAGAATTATCAGATTCTATTCCAATAATTCTCCAAAGTTCATTATTAAACTTAATATAATTATCTGGATTACTGCCTCTATAAATACATCTTCCTTCTTCAGTTACATCTTTATATAATCCATCTCCCGATGTTACAATATTGTTTTTTAATTCATTAGGTGTTATTTTCTTACTTGTAATATTTCCCTTAGCAGTTAAGTTTAAGTTTGTTTGAAAAGCAGCATAGCCTGCACTCATTATACATAGTAATCCTATCATTGATGCCAAAATTATTTTCCTTTGTTTCTTTCTTTTTCTTCTTCTCATATACTTCACCTTATGTTTATTATAATTCTTGTTTTTTTATTTTTTTATCGTTTTTTGTCTATTATAATTATATCTCATTT
>JAAWSW010000048.1 GCA_022801735.1 Bacilli bacterium
TAAAAATCATATTAAAAATGATAAACCTAAATTACTTATTTCTGTATATCATAATAATGAAGATTTGTGGAAAATTCCTAAAATGATTGAAGAAATATGTCCTGGATATAAATTTTATTTAAGGAATAATGGTGGTGGGGTATTCCCAACAGAAATTACTTTAATAGGAATTTATGACGAAAATCTTCTTGACTTAAATTAAAAAAATATGTTAGAATTTATATTGTAATAAAGGTTCAAGAAACAAGTTGTGCTTATATGCATGTAAATCTGATTACGGAAGAACTATTTCTATCCGTAATCTTTTTTTGACCTTTTTTATAGAAGGAGGAAGAAATTTATGAAAACAAAAAAACCATTATTGATACTTATTGTAACTGCTTTTGCATCTTTTTTAGCAACCTTTAATGAAACTTTTTTAAATATTGCTTTTACTCCAATAATGAAAGATTTTGGAGTATCTGTTGGGACTGTGCAATGGCTTACTACTGCTTATATGCTTGGGGCGGCTATAATGGTACCTATTTCATCTTTTATGTATCGAAAATTTAAAACTAAACCATTATTTTTATTTACGGTTTGTCTTTTAATTGTTGGTAGTTTGATTTGTGCACTAGCACCTAATTTTGAAATTTTACTTACTGGACGTATTATTCAATCTTTGGGAACAGGTATGTTAATCCCTATAGGAATGAATTTAACTTTAAGTGTAGTACCTAAGGAAAAGATAGGTACTTATATGGGAATTATGGGGGCCATGACAACTTTGGGACCTTCACTTAGTATTATAAGCGCTGGTGCGATTCTAAGTATTGGTAATTGGCAATTATTATTTTGGATATTTTTAATGTTAACTTGTATTTTATTTATTATTGCTTGTATTATTTTAGGAAAAAGTGAAAAAATGGGTAATCCTAAATTAGATATATTATCTGTTATTTTTGTTAGTTTATCATTGATAGGGATTTTATATGGTGTTTCAACTATATTTAGTGGTAATATCTTAATTGCTTTATTAGGATTAGTTATAGGATTTTTATTTGTAAAAAGACAAAATAGTATAAAAGAACCTTTAATTAATTTAGAAGTTTTAAAAGTAAAAGAATTTAAAATAGGAATTATTTTAAATATGCTTGGTCTTATGTTGGTATTTTCAATGAATATTATTATGCCTTTATTTATTCAAAATGCTTTAAATGTTCCTGCGTTTACTGCTTCACTTACTTTGTTTCCAGCAATACTTTGTTCTTGTATTACTGCACCTATTGCTGGTAGGATTTATGATAAGCATGGATGTAAGAAGATTGTACCCATAGGATTTTTATTGATTTTAGTGTTTATTATATTACTTGGACTTACTAGAAATGTAAATTCTTTATTATTGATAGGAATCTTATATGTACCTGTAATTATTGGTTCTGCTTTAATTATAGGTCCTGTTCAAAGTTTTGCTTTATCGCATTTAGATAAGAAGAAAAATTCTCACGGAGTTACTATGACTAGTACTGGTTTTCAAATTGCTGGTTGTATAGGTTCTTCATTATTTACTGGAGTATATTCACTTATGATAGGGATAGGTAATGCTCAAGGGTTAGCAGAAAAAGATGGATTAAGTTTTGCTTTTTTAGTGACTCTTTTAGTGGCTGCTTTTATTGCGCTTATAGGATTTTTAATTTCATTATTTGTTAAACGTTATGAAAGAGAGTCTATGATTGATGCTCATTTAACTTTGAGGAATATAATGAAAAAAGATGTGTTTACAGTGAATGAAGAAGATGATTTGCTTTCTGTTTTACAATTGTTAACTAATAAAAAAATTAGTGGGGCACCTGTTGTTAATAAGAAAGGCAATTTAATTGGATTTATTAGTGATGGTGATATTATGAGATACTTATCAAAATCACATCCATTATTTGTGAATGCTTATTCATTTGCGGCTATTAATGATGGTAATGATTTTGATGAAAAATTGGATAGTTTAATGAGAAGTAAAGCAGGGGATGTTGCTAATAAAAAAATTGTTATTATTGATATAAATACAGATGCTATGGATGTTTGTAAAATCTTAACTGATAAGCATCTTAAAAAGGCTCCAGTTATGGAAAATGGTAAAATGGTTGGAGTTATCAACAGAAGTAATATAACTAAGTATGCTATTGATACATATTTATCTTTAGTAAATGAATAAATAAAAAAATACACTTCATAAAAAGCGTATTTTTTTTTATAATCTTTTTTTTGCTTCATTAATTAGTTTTGCAAATAAGGTATTATGTTCATCTTCTAATTCAGGATGCCATTGAACACCAAGAATAAATAAATCTTTATTTTTATATTCAATGCTTTCAGTTATTTTATTGTCATCAGTAGCGCCAATCATAACGTTATCCCCAAGTTTTGCAATTTTATATGAATGCATACTTAGGACGGATAATTTATTACTTTTATAAATATCGTTTAGTATTGATTGTTTATTAAATGTTATATTATGCTTATTTTGTTCATAGTTATTACGGGTAACATCACTTTTGTAGTGGTTTTCTATATGTTCTAAAAAGTATATTTTTTGTTGTTTGATTTCTTCGTATTCTTTAATAATATTTTCATATTCTAATGGTAATTCTTTTTTGATAAGTTTATTTTCCAAATAAGAATATACTCCGATTGTTTGCATGCCTAAACAAATGCCTAATAATGGTTTGTTTTGTTTTATAGCATAGTTTATAGTTTTAAATGCATAAGGTTGTATTTTATTTCCACCACAAAGGAGAAAAGCATCACACATTTCTAAACTAGCGTAATCTAATTCATTATCATTTAATAGAATGCCAACAGGAACACCACCATTTTCACTTATTTTTTTACTGTAGCCATTAATAAAAGAGTATTGATCTTGATAAGGATCATCATTTTCAAAAAGATGACTTGTTGGTAAAATTCCTACTTTTATTTTTTTCATGTTATCACCTCGTAATAAAATATTAATTTTTATTTTTATATTACGTTAATTATTTAGTTATGTCAAATGTGTTTTTAGTATATAAATTTTACAATTACATATTTTTAATTAGAGGTGGATTATGAAGAGAGTATTAGGATTTTTATTAACTTTTGTTTTATTTATTTTTCCTTTTCAGTTTGTAAGAGCAGAGGAATTGAAACTTGCAGAAAATGCGAAGTCTGCTATTTTGATTGAGGCTAGTACTGGGAAAGTTTTATTTGAAAAAAATGCGGATGAAAAACTGGTTCCTGCTAGTATGACTAAAATGATGAGTATGCTTTTGATTATGGAAAACATTGAAGCAGGAGTATTAAAGTGGGATCAAATGATTACGGTTAGTGAGCATGCTTCTAGTATGGGTGGTAGTCAGATTTTACTTGAAACTGGTGAAAAAATGTCAGTTAAGGATTTGTTTAAAGGAGTTGCTATTGCATCGGGTAATGATGCGGTTGTGGCGCTTGGTGAGGCAATTGCTGGTAGTGAGGCTGGATTTGTTGATATGATGAATAAAAAGGCTAAAGAACTTAATTTAAAGAATACTAATTTTAAAACGCCACATGGTCTTGATGCAGCAAATCATTATTCTAGTGCAAGGGATATGAGTATTATTGCTAGAGAACTTGTTAAGCATGAAAAGGTTCTTGAGTTTACTTCTGTTTATGAAGATTATTTGAGAGAAAATACTGATAAAAAAATATGGCTTGTAAATACCAATAAGTTAGTTAGGTTTTATGATGGAGTTGACGGTCTTAAAACGGGATATACTAAAGATGCAGGTTATTGTTTAACTGGAACGGCTAAAAAAGATGGTATGAGAATTATTGCGGTTGTAATGGGGGAACCTGATAGTAAGACTCGTAATAAGGAAGTTAGTGAGATGCTAGATTATTCTTTTGCACAGTATAAAATTGATACTTTATTAAAGAAGGAATCATCTGTGGGAAAATATGAAGTTAATAAGGCTAAGGAAAAATATATAGAGGTAGTTCCTAAGAGTGATGTAACAGTTCTTCGAAAGAAAAGTGAGAAAAGTGGGAATGCTTCTTATGAAGTTAAACTTAATGATTTAAAAGCCCCTATTAAAAAGGGAGATGTGGTTGGTAAACTTAGAATAAAAGAGAACGGGAAGTATATTCGAACTATTGAGTTAACAACTAAGAATGATATTAATAAGGCTAATATTGGACAGTTATATTTAAGATATTTAACGGATATTGTAACTGGTGATATATCTATTTAAACAAGTGTAAACTTGTTTTTTTATAAAAAGTTATTGTTTTTAACGCGAACGTATGTTATGATTAATCTGATATTAGGGCCCAATCTCGCTTAGTACGGGGAAATGTGAGTTTATTCATTTTTTATTTTAGGTATAGGGCAAATTTATAAAGGGAGGAGGTATTTTTATTTTTCTTGTTAATATTGAAAGGAGATGATAGAAATGCAAGAAAACAAATTAGAAACAATTACAAATTTATTTGAAGGAAAGGAAATTAGAAGTATATGGGACGATGAAAAAGAAGAATATTATTTTTCAGTTGTCGATGTGATTTCTGTTTTGACTGAAAGTAAAATTCCTAGACGTTATTGGACAGACTTGAAAAATAAATTAGTAGAGGAAGGCAGTCAGTTGTACGAAAATATCGTACAACTGAAAATGAAATCTAAAAAAGATGGAAAAAATTATTTGACAGATGTATTAGATACAGAAGGAATATTAAGACTTATAGAGTCGGTTCCTAGCCCAAATGCAGAACCTTTTAAGTTATGGCTTGCTCATTTAGGTAAGGAGAGAATAGACGAAGTGTTTGATCCAGAACTGGCTATTAATAGAGCGGTTTCATATTATCAGAAAAAGGGATACTCTGATGATTGGATAAAGTCTAGAGTTAATGGAATTCTTAGTAGAAAAAAATTAACTGATGCTTGGAAAGAAAATGGAATAAATGAAAGTTATGAGTATGCTATGCTGACAAATGAAATATATCAAAATTGGTCTGGTATGACTGCTAATGAGTATAAAAAGTTAAAGGGTATTAGAAAAGAATCGCTTAGAGACAATATGAGTGATATTGAATTAGTACTTGCTGATTTAGGGGAACTGACTACAAGAGATATAGTTCAAACTGAAAAGCCTTATGGGATAGATGAAAATTTAAAAGTTGCTAAAAGAGGTGGGAAGGTATCTTTAGTGGCGAAGGAACTTTATGAAAAAGAAACTAATAGAAATGCTGTTACTAGTGAGAATAATAAAGGTATTATTAATGTGTTAGAAAATAAAGATTAATTTTGATATCAAATAAAAAAATAGTTGCTCATGGTATATTAAATATGTTATTATAATAGTAGTTAAAGGGAGGGATATTATGGAAAAATATATACCAGATATATATCAAAAAAGTATCTATACTCTTGATTACTCAAAATTGTTAAGTAGGGGAATTAAATGTATTTTATTTGATTTAGATAATACTTTAGTAGGGGCATGTAGTGATGAACTTATACCTAAAACTAAGGATTTAATTATTGGATTAAAACAAAAAGGTTTTAAGGTTATTATTTTTTCTAATAGTCCTAAAGGTCGTGTTAGTAAATTTAGTGAAATGTTAGATGTAAATGCTGTACATTTTGCTTGTAAACCTTTTCAAGGAAAGTTAAAAAAATTAATTAATGAAACAGGTTTTAAATTAAATGAAATCGCAATTATTGGTGACCAAATGATGACTGATATTTTAGTTGGTAATAAAGCTGGAATAACTACTATTTTAGTAAACCCAGCATCTAACAAGGATCATATACTTGCTAGATTTAGTCGTCATAGTGAATATAGAAAAATGAAGAAACTTAGAGATAAAGATTTATTTTGTAAAGGAAGATATTATGACTAAGTGTATTGGATGCGGGGCTATTTTACAAGATATAGATGTAAATAAGGAAGGCTATACTAGAAATTTAGATAACGAGTTATGTGAAAGATGTTTTAAAATTAGGCATTATAATGAATATAAGTTTGTGGATAAATCTAATGATTATTATTTGGATATAATTAAGAAAATTGAAAAAACTAATGATTTAGTGGTTCTAGTTACTGACTTTTTAAATACTTCCAGTTTAAATGATTTGGATATTAAAAATCCGATTTTGTTGGTGCTTGCTAAAAGGGATTTAATTCCTAGACATTTGGATGAAAATAAGTTACTTAATAGTATTAAGACTGATTTAAATGTTGTGGATAAAGTTATAGTAGGTAGTAAAAACAATTATAATTTAGATTTATTATTTTCTAAAATAAATAAATATAAAACTAGCAAAAATGTTTATGTGGCTGGATATACTAATGCTGGTAAAAGTACATTAATTAATAAGTTAGTTAAAAATTATGGGGATAATGATACTACTATTACTACTAGTATTTTACCTTCAACAACTTTAGATTTGATTGATGTTAAAATTAATGATGATTTGGTAATTATTGATACACCTGGATTACTTGATGAAGGCAGTATTATTTTAAATTCAGAGGGTGATTTACTAAATAAGATTTTACCTAAGCGTGAAATTAAACCTTCAGTAATACAGGTTAAAGTTGATCAAACTATTTTGGTTTCAGATGTTTTTAGAATGGATGTTACTAAAGGAACTAATTTGATATTTTATATTTCTAATGATTTAAAATTGGAAAGATTATATAAGGGAACATCAAGACTTAGTGAATTATTTATGACAGAGTTTGATGTTAAGGCAGGTAGTGATATTGTTATTAAGGGTCTTGGTTTTATTAAGTCTACTGGAGATTGTAAAGTTAAAGTTTATATAGATAAAAACGTTAATGTAAGTGTCAGGTCATCAATTATCTGATGCTTTTTTATTTACAAAAATGGTAAATCTGTTTATAAAAATATGCGAAAAAGGGAGTTTTGTAAAAAGCATTGACTTAGGCGTTTAATTAATATATATTACTACTCACGGAGATATTATAACCTCTATCGGTGTTTGCCTTTCAACTTTCTAGGGGGCTTTTGGTTCTTGTGAAAGGTGGCGGTAATTATGGGTAAGAAAGACTTTTTAGTCCTTTTGCTGCTTATGATTATTATCATGTTAGTAATACTGCTTTTGAAAACAGTTTAATAATATGAAAAGACACCAAGTATAATACTTAGCGTCTTTTCGAACCAAAACATTCGAAAGGCATTGATATGTTACAATGTCTCCCATTACTTAATTTATACCATAAATAGATAAATTATTCAATAGTTTTAAGTTATAATTAGTGTTAATGTAAGTGTCAGGTCATCAATTATCTGATGCTTTTTTATTTACAGTTTTTTTTGTTTGTGTTACTATTATAATAGGGTGATAATATGTTAGGAACAATCATTGGTCTTGAAGAGGATACAGTTTTAGTTAAATTAAATATTTCTTTAAATGAGTTTCAAAATTTAGTTAATTTACATGTTGTTATGGAAGATGATAGTAAAATAATTGTTGGTGAAATTACTGATATTAAAGAGGGAATTGCTTATGTAAATTTACTTGGTGAAATTGTTAATAATAAATTTGTGTTTGGAGTTATTAGAAAACCTTCATTTGGTTCTTCTGTTAAATTAATATCTAAAGAAAAAATTCCAATGATTATTAGTGTTGATGATTATAAGGAAAATAAAGATTTATATATTGGTACAAGTCCTATATATGATGGAGTTAAGATAGGATTTAATATTAATGATTTCTTTTCTAATCATTTTGCTATATTTGGGTCAACTGGTTCAGGTAAGTCTTGGGGTGTTGCTCATTTAATTCAAAGTATTTTTAGTAAACAAACTACAGTTGCTTACAGGGCTAGTATATTTATTTTTGATGCTTACGGAGAGTATCATTCTGCTTTTAAAGATATAAGTAAGTTAGCGCCTGAGGTTTCTTTTAAAGCATATACTACTAATACTAATTTTAGTGATTCTGAAACTTTAAAAATACCTTTATGGTTACTTGGTATAGATGATATTGCTTTACTTTTAAATGCAGAAAAACCTACACAACTGCCAATAATAGAAAAGACTTTAAAACTTGTAAATGTATTTGCTCGTGATGAGGGCGATGTTATTAAGCAAAAAAATGATATTATTGCAAGGGCAATATTAGATATTTTATCAAGCGGAAGACCAGCATCACAGATAAGAGATCAAATTTTTTCTATTTTATCTTCTTATAAAACTAAAGATTTAAATTTAGAGTCTGAAATTTATCAACCTGGATATGTTAGATCACTTAAGCAATGTTTGCTTATTGATGCAACTGGGAAGATAAGAGAGATGGAACTTATTACTAAATTTATGCAGTCATTTTTGGATGATTCTTTAGAACTTACTATGCCTGATGGTTCATTTAAATATGGTCTTGAAGATTTAAAACTTGCTTTAGATTTTGCTTTAATTTCTGAAGGTACTTTAAATAGTGAAAGAGTTTATGATGAGGCTAATGTTCTTAAGGTAAGATTACATTCTTTAATTAATAGTAATTATGCTGTTTATTTTGATTGTAAGGAATATGTTAGTATTGATGATTATGTTAAAAATTTACTTATGGTAGGTAATGGTCGTAAGGCTCAAATTATTAATTTTAATATAAATTATGTTGATGATAGATTTGCTAAAACAATAACTAAAATATATTCAAGAATGTTGTTTGAATATGCTAAAAATTTAGATAGAAGAGCGTCTTTACCATTCCATATTATTTTGGAAGAGGCTCATAGGTATGTTCAAAATGATAATGATGTTAACTTACTTGGATATAATATTTTTGATAGAATTACTAAAGAAGGAAGAAAGTATGGGGTATTACTTGGTTTGATTTCTCAAAGACCTTCTGATTTATCTGAGACTTCTATTTCACAGTGTAATAACTTTTTGATATTTAAGATGTTACATCCTCGTGATGTTACTTATATAAGAGAAATGGTTCCTAATATTACTAATGAAATTATAAAAAGGCTTAGGGTATTACAACCTGGTAATTGTATTGCATTTGGTAATGCTTTTCAAGTACCTGTTGTTGTTAAGTTAGATAAACCAACACCACCACCTTCAAGTAGTAGTTGTGATATTAGTGCGAACTGGTTTATTGATAGGAAATAGTGTTTACTATTTCTTTTTTGTGTCTAAAACTGGCCAAAGTATTGACAAAGTAGGGGGGGGGTGGGGGTATAATGATAAAAGAATAGGATAGGTGAAGTCCATGAGAAGAAATAAAAAGAAAAAAATAGTAATAATAAGCCTAATAGGAATACTAATATTAATGACAGTAGGATATGCAGCCTTTCAAACAAATCTAAATATAAAAGGGACCTCAAGTATATCAAGTAATTGGGATATAATAATAAGTAATATAGAAAAAGTAAGTTATGGAGGAGAAGCAGAAGAAGCAAAGGTACCAACAGGGATAGGAAGTTTAACTGCAGATATGGAAGTAAATCTATATCAAAAAGGAGACTATATAGAATACGATGTAACAGTATTAAATAGAGGAACCATAGATGCAATATTAAGTAATATAACACCAGCAAAAAGAGAATATATAGATTCAAATAATGAAGCAATAAAAATATCATTTAGCGGAGTAAATATAAATGACAAATTATTAAAAGGAGATACACATCATTTAAAGGTAAGAATAGAATACAATCCAGAATTTACAGGAACGCCCAAAGAAGGAAGTGTAAGTTTAGAAATAGGGTTAGAATATACACAGGCAGAAATGGCAGGAGTGCCAACAATAAATCCTAATCTTTATGTATCAAGTAATGGTGATGATACAAAAGGAAATGGAAGTAAGAGTAATCCATATTTAACATTATCCAAAGCATACACTGAAGCA
>JAAWSW010000049.1 GCA_022801735.1 Bacilli bacterium
GAGATACAGTAAATTTAAATCATACTGCAACAAAAGATGGATTTAAATTCTTGGGTTGGAGTACAAATAAAGATGCCGTAAATGCTACAGATATATTAATGACATTACAAATGCCAGCTAATGATATAACTCTTTATGCTATATATAAAGATATAACACCACCAACATGTAATTTAACGGTTACAAAAGCAACAATAGATAAAGTAACAGTAAATGCCGATTGTCAAGATATATCAGGAATAAAAGAATATAGGTATATGATAGGCGACATAGATGAGGTAGTAACAGAAAATACATATAACTTAAATAATTATAATTTAAGCGAACTTATAATAGAAGTTACAGATAATGCAAACAATAAAGGCTCATTTAATATAAATCAAGACAATTTACAAAAAGGCTATCAACTTATATATAGCGCTTTAAATGAAGGGTATAAAGATTTAAATGGAAAAAAGGATAACTACAAAAATAATCTTTTAAATAAAACGTACCCAATAGGCAGCATATATATAACAGAAAAAAACACTAATCCAAGTGAAACATTAGGTGGGACATGGGAAGCATATAGTAAAGGAAGAAGTTTAGTTGGTGTAGACCCAAATGATATTAATTTTAATGAAGTAAATAAAATAGGTGGAAGCAAAACAAATACTTTAGCCGTAACCAATTTGCCATTACACACTCATAGTATCCCAGTCTTATCAGGAACAGCAGCCTCAGCAGGCGCTCATACCAATAGTATTCCATCTTTAACTGGAACCACTAATTCTGCAGGTAGTCACAATCATGATTGGAAAGGATTCGTCAGAGTTACACCTATTGCATCCGAAACCTATGTTCAAGCAGTATTTGGAAAAGACAGTACAGACTCATACATAAAACAAGGTAAAGGAATACAATCTGCAGGAGCGCATACCCATACACTGACAACTGTGGCAAATACTACAGGAAGTAGTGGAAATCATACCCATGCAGTAACAACAAATGCGACTAATACGGGAAGTATAGGAAGTGGAACAACATTTTCAAATTTAAGTCCATATATAACTGTATATATCTGGAAGAGAATAAGTTAGGAGAAATCGTATGAAAAAATTAATAACATTAATATTTATCAGTTTTATGTTTATTGGAAATGTAAATGCTGAAACAATAGAAGAACAATTAAATAATTTAAAGAATAATTATAAATCATTGAAAGAAGAAATTGATAATTTAGAATTAAGCAGACTAGATAAAATGTATCCAATAGGAAGCATATTTGAAACAACTACATATTCTAGTGCTACCCAAGTATCAAATGCCTTAGGTGGGACATGGGAAGCATATGGTAGTGGAAAGACACTGATAGGTGTAAATGCTGATAGTCCTGATTTTAACACAGTAAATAAAACAGGAGGAAGTAGTACGACTACTTTATCAACATCTAATCTCCCATCACACACTCATAGTATCCCAGCCTTATCAGGCACAGCAGCCTCAGCAGGTGCCCATACTCATAGTATACCTGCATTGTCTGGAACAACCAATTCTGCAGGTAGTCATAACCATGCATGGAAAGGATATATGGGAGTAGCAATGAGTTCGACATCAACATATATCGCCGCTTTATTTGGAAATGACTCAGCCCAAACGTATATAAATCAAGGGAAGGGGCCACAAGCCGCAGGTGCTCATACTCACACAGTAACAACAACCGCTTCAAATACGGGAAGTAATGGCGCCCATACCCATAGCGTCAGTACAACTGCCTCAAATACAGGAGCCCAAGGAAGTGGAACCGCCTTTACCAACTTACAACCATATATTACAGTATATATGTATAAGAGGGTATCATAATGAAAAAGATAATAATACCAATTATTGTAGTATTAATGATACTAACAATAATAATTCTAGTAGTAGGAAATAAAGAACAACAAAAAGATAAACAAGAAATAAAAAATATAAAAGTCACAACCCAAACATTTACATTAACCGATAATGGAACAGAAATAGAAATAAAACTAAAAAATAAAAACAAAAAAGAAATAACAATAAAACAAATAAATATAACTTTATACGATAGCCAAAACAAAAAAATAACCACAATTGGCTATAATAAAAAAACAACTATAAAAGACAACAAAGAAAAAACAATTAAAATAGTAGATAAAGAAAAATATCCTTCTACTACTAATATTAAATATAAATTAACAAAATAAACTACCCAAATAAGGTGGTTTTTGCTATAATTAATGAAAAATAAAGAAGGTGGAATATGTTTTATATAACAGGAGATAGGCATAGACATTTTTTAGGCCTTTTTCACTTTTGCGAAAAAAACAAACTAACTAATAATGATACTATAATTATCCTAGGTGATGCAGGAATCAATTATTATGGAAGTAGTATAGATAAAGAATTCAAAAAGAGTTTATCGCGTCAAAAAGTCACCTTTTTTTGCATTCATGGAAATCATGAACAAAGACCAGAAACAATAAGTACATATAAAGAAAAAATAGTATTTGGAGCACCAGTATATGTTGAAGAAGATTATCCCAATATTTTATTTGCTAAAGATGGTGAAATATATGATTTAGATGGATACCAGACATTAGTGATAGGCGGAGCCTATAGTATTGATAAGTATGCTAGAATAAAAAGAGGTAAGCCATGGTGGAAAGATGAACAACCAAGTGATAAACTAAAAATAAAATTATTAAATAGATTAATAGCAGAAAAACCACAAATCGATATAGTGTTAACCCATACATGTCCATATAAATATATCCCATTAGAAGGCTTAATAGACGGAATCGACCAAACCACAATAGACCAAAGGACAGAACAATTTTTAGATACAATAGAAATGCAAATAGATTATCAAAAATGGTATTGTGGTCACTTTCATATCGATAAAGAAATAGATAATATAGAGTTTATATATTCAAAAATAAAAAAACTAGGAATAAGGTAAATAAAAAATAATATAATAAAACTAATGTTAAAATAAAAATTAAGTTGTTCTTTAAACATAATTTTGTTATAATAATAAAAGAATAGAGGGGATATAAATGACTAAAGAAATAACTAATGAAGATATTAGTGTTTTAGATAAATATTTTAGAGCAGCCAATTATTTATCAGCATGCCAACTATACTTATTAGATAACCCATTACTAACAAAACCATTAGAAAAAAAACATATCAAAAAGAAAATAGTTGGACACTGGGGAACTGTACCTGCTCAAAACTTTATATATACACATTTAAATAGAGTAATTACAGAAAAAGATCTAGATATGATTTATATATCAGGCCCTGGACATGGCGGAAACTTCCTAATTTCAAACACTTATTTAGAAGGAACTTATAGTGAAGTTTATCCAAATGTAAGTGAAGATATAAATGGACTAAAAAAACTATTTAAACAATTTTCATTTCCTGGTGGGGTCTCAAGTCATGCTGCTCCAGAAAATCCTGGAAGTATTCATGAAGGTGGAGAATTAGGTTATTCACTCGCTCATGCATATGGTGCAGTATTTGATAACCCAAATTTAATCGCTGCTTGTGTAATAGGTGATGGCGAAGCCGAAACAGGACCACTTGCCACTTCATGGCACTCAAATAAATTTTTAAATCCTAAAACCGACGGAGCCGTTTTACCAATATTAAATTTAAATGGATATAAAATAAGCAATCCAACAGTTTTTTCAAGAATGACCAATAATCAATTAGGTAGTTATTTTTATGCTTTAGGATATAAACCATATTTAGTAGAAGGTGAAGACCAAATCACCATGCATCAACTTATGTCAAAAACAATGGATCAAGTAATCAAAGAAATCAAGAAAATTCAAAAGAAAGCCAGAAACAATGAAGAATTAGAAAAAGTAGAATGGCCAATGATAATTCTAAGAACACCAAAAGGGTGGACTGGGCCAAAAAAAGTTGACGGAAAAGAAATAGAAGGAACTTTCAGAGCCCATCAAGTACCAATTTCAATGGAAAAAGAAGAACACCTACAAGAGTTAGAAAAATGGCTTAAAAGTTATAAACCAGAAGAATTATTTACTAAAGATGGAAAACTAAAAGAAGAAGTAACAAAATTTATTCCAAAAGGAAATAAAAGAATGGGTTCAAGTCCATATGCTAATGGCGGAATGTTACTTAGAAACTTAATCTTACCAGACTTTAGAAAGTACGCGGTTAAAATAGATAAACCTGGAACTGTTAAAGTTCAAGATATGGAAGAACTAAGTGCATATGTTAGAGATATAATAAAAAACAATCCAAATAACTTTAGAACATTTAGTCCAGATGAAGCATACTCAAATAGATTATATAAAATGTTTGAAGTAACAAAACGTGACTGGCAAACAGAAACATATAAAAGTGATGAAAACTTATCAAAAGAAGGAAGAATCATGGATTCATACCTTTCTGAGCACATGTGTGAAGGTTGGTTAGAAGGATATCTATTAACAGGAAGACATGGATTCTTTACATCGTATGAAGCCTTTATAAGAGTAGTAGATTCAATGGTTGCCCAGCACGCAAAATGGTTAAAGGTATGTAATCAAATTTCATGGAGAAGAGATATTGCTTCATTGAACTTACTTTTAACATCAAACGTTTGGCAGCAAGACCACAACGGTTATACTCATCAAGACCCAGGGATGTTAGACCATATGGCTAATAAAAAAGCCGATGTTGTTAGAATGTACCTACCACCAGACGCTAACTGTTTACTATCATGTTTTGATCACTGTATCAGAAGTCGTAATTATGTAAATATTATAGTTGCCTCAAAACATCCAAGTTATCAGTGGCTTTCTATGGATGAAGCCGTAAAACACTGTACTAAAGGAATAGGTATTTGGGACTGGGCAAGTAATGATCAAAATACAGAGCCAGATGTAGTTATGGCATGCTGCGGAGATACACCAACACTAGAAACATTAGCCGCTATATCAATATTAAGAAATGAACTTCCAGATTTAAAAATAAGATGTATAAATATAGTAGACTTAATGAAATTAGAGTCACCAACTAAACATCCACATGCCTTAAGTGACGAAGAATATGATTTATTATTTACTAAAGATAAACCAATAATCTTTAACTATCATGGTTATCCTACATTAATACATGAACTTACATACTTAAGACATAATAGAAATATCTCAGTTCATGGATATTTAGAAGAAGGAACAATCACAACACCATTTGATATGCGTGTTCAAAATCAAGTAGACCGTTATCACTTAGTAGAAGATGTAATAAAACATTTACCAAATCAAGGAAGTAAAGAAATATATTTAATTGAAAAAATGAAAAATAAAATAATTGAACACAATCTATACATCAAAGAAAATGGTGAAGACATGAAAGAAGTAAAAGATTGGAAATGGATTAAATAGCCCTTTGTGGGCTATTTTTAGTTATAAAAAAAGTTAACCTAAAGTTGTAAAAACTGTTGTGCACAAAAATAACTCCGTGTTATAATTAACCTGTAGTAATATAAAGGAGGTATATAAAATGAAAAATGAGATTACTATATTTGAAAACCAAAATGTTAAGTTGGAAGTGAATATGAAAGACGAAACGGTTTGGTTAAACAGAAATCAAATGGCTGAGTTATTTGGAAGAGATGTTAAAACGATAGGTAAACATATAAATAATGCTTTGTCAGAAGAACTTGAGGAAAGTTCAGTTGTCGCAAATTTTGCGACAACTGCTAAAGATGGGAAAACATATCAGGTTGATTACTATAATTTGGATATGATTATTTCTGTAGGCTACCGTGTAAAGTCACAAAATGGTGTAATTTTAGAAAATGGGCAAACCAAATACTAAAAGATTATATGATAAAAGGTTATGCGATTAATCAAAAGAGATTAGAATATTTAGAAAAAACAGTAAAGTTAGTAGATATAGCCACTAGAATAGACGAGGCACTAGAAGATAGTGAGGCTAAAGATGTTCTTAAAGTTATTAATAATTATTCAAAAGCACTTAATTTACTAGATGATTATGATCATAAAAATCTAGAAAAAGTTAAAGGAAGGACCAGTGCCGAAAAAATCACATATGAAGAATGTACAAGATTAATAGAAAGATTAAAATTTCATTCGCAAAGCGATATATTCGCACTAGAAAGAAATGAAGGATTAAAATCTATAATTGGTGCAATCTATCAAACATATGATGGTAAAGATGTATATTCTACAATTGAAGAAAAAGCCGCCAACTTCTTATATATGATAGTTAAAAACCATGTATTTATAGACGGGAATAAAAGAATAGCAGCAACATTATTTATATACTTTTTACAGTTCTATCATATCTTATATTTAAACGAAAAACCATCAATTGATAATAATACTTTAGCCGCATTAACGTTATTAATTGCCCAGTCAAACCCAAAAGAAAAAGACATAATAGTAGATTTAATAATGAATTTTTTAGTAAAATAATAAGGCAAATCATTTAAGATTTGCTTTTCATGTGATATAATAAAAATAGAAAAGAGGATAGGTAAAATGTTAGAAAATAAAGTTGCTATTATCACAGGTGGAACAAGAGGAATTGGTTTAGAAACAGTAAGAACATTTGCTGAAAATAAGGCTAAAGTTATTCTATTTGGTTCGAGAAAAGAAACTGTCGAAGAGGCTACTGAAAAATTAAAAGAGGAAAATATCGAAGCAAAAGGATATTATCCAAATTTAAATGACTATAATGAAATAGAAAATATAGTAGAAGAAATAATTAAGGAATATAAGCATATAGATATTTTAGTTAATAACGCTGGAATATCAGCAAACAAAAAAATAGAAGATACAACATCAGAAGAATTTGAAAAAATTATGAATTTAAATGTCAACGCTATATTTAATATGACAAAAGCCGTAACACCTTATATGAAAGAAAATAAAGGCGGAGTAATATTAAACACAAGTTCCATGGTTAGTATTTATGGACAGCCATCAGGAGCAGGTTACCCCGCTAGTAAATTTGCTGTTAATGGACTTACAAAATCATTATCAAGAGAACTGGCACCATTTAATATAAGAGTAAATGCAGTCGCACCTGGAATCACAAAAACAGATATGGTTGCAAGTCTTCCAAAAGAAATGATAGAACCATTAATAAAAACAATCCCACTTGGAAGAATAGGAGAACCTAAAGATATAGCAAATGCTTTTCTATTTTTAGCAAGTGACCTAGCAAGTTATATAACCGGTGAAATTCTTTCAGTAGATGGAGCCGCAAGAAGTTAAATATTATTAAGATATAAAAAGAGGTGGTCACAGAAAAAAATAATTATTAAAGAATAATATTATAGTAACAAAAAAAGAAAAGAGGTTAAATTATGAATAAAATTACTAGTATATTATGGGGATTAGTATTAATCGCATTAGGAGTCATTTTTGGACTTAACGCTTTAGAAATAACAGATATAGATATTTTCTTTGATGGATGGTGGACATTAATCATTATCGTTCCATGTTTTATAGGACTATTTACAGGTGAAAGCATAATAGGAAATTTAATAGGGGCTATTATTGGACTTTGCCTATTATTTGCTTGCCAAGGATTACTTGACTTTGCAATTATATGGAAGTTATTAGTACCAGCAATCTTAGTTGTTGTAGGACTTTCAATTATTTTTAAAGATACATTCAATAATAAAATAAGAAAAGAAATAAGTAAAATAAGCAAAGATAAAGGTACAGAACATGCTGCTGTATTTACTGGTCAAAATCTTGATTTTAATAAAGAAGAGTTTAAGGGAACTACATTAGATGCTGTCTTTGGTGGAATCAAATGTGATTTAAGAGGCGCAACAATAAAAAAAGATGCAGTTATAACAACAAGCAATATCTTTGGTGGAACAACAATTTATGTACCAGATGATGTAAATATTAAAATAGTTTCAAACTCTATCTTTGGTGGCGTTTCAGACGAAAGAAAGAAAAAAACTACTGATGCCAAAGTAACAGTATATATAAATGCGACATGTATCTTTGGAGGAGTTGAAATAAAATGACAGAAGCCCAAAGAATAATAAAATATTGCGCTATCGCATTTGCTATATTTATAATCGTATCAATCGTTTCAGGAATAATGTTTTTCATAAGCACAATAGGTAGTGTTTTCTATGATAGTGATAATGATTCACATAAGTCATTACAAACATTAGAAACAAATCAAAACATTAATGAATTAGATATAGATGTTCAAAGTGTAAATCTGATAATAAAAGAAGGTACAGAACTAAAAGTAGAAACTAATAATAAACACATTAAAACAAGACAAGATAATCAGGAATTAAAAATAAAAGAAAAAGATCATAGTCTATTTCATTCAAAAAACAATACAGAATTAATAATTTACTTACCACAAAATAAAATATTTGAAGAAGTAAAAATTGATACTGGATTTGGTAAAGTAACAATAGAAACATTAAAAACTCAAAAATTAAAATTAGATTTAGGAGCCGGAAAAACTGAAATCAATAATATATATGTTGCTAAGAAAACTGAAATAGAAGGTGGAGTAGGCGAAATAATTATTGAAAATGGAATTATAAATAACCTAGATTTAGACATGGGTGCAGGTGATGTAGATGTTACTGCTAAATTAAATGGTATAAATAAAATAGATGCTGGAATAGGTAATATCGATTTAAATCTTCTTGGAACTACTAATGATTATCAAATTAAAGTAGATACAGGAATTGGTGATGTAACTTTAAATGACACTAAAATAGTTGATGGTCAGTACTATGGAAATGGTAATAATAAAGTAGACATCGATGGTGGTGCTGGAAATGTTGATATAAATATTAGAAAATAAGCAATTATGAATAAATATAACATTGTGTTATAATCTAAGTACAAAGGAGGTATTTTATGGATAAAATATATACAATAGAAGAAATAAAAGAAAAAACAGAAAAAATATTGAAAGAATATAATGTAAAAAAAGCAATATTATTTGGTAGTTATGCTAAAAATATCCCAACCAAAAAAAGTGACATAGATTTAGTTATTGATAGTGAAGGACAATTATTAAATATTAACTTTTATGGTTTATTAGAAGATTTAATAGAATGTCTAAATAAAAAAGTTGATTTATTTGAAATTTCTGAAATACAAAAAAATGATATATTATTAAATAGTATATCAAAAGAAGGAATAGTTATATATGAAGGATAAAATAACAATACAAAAAATTATCACATATATAAGTGATGTTTTAGAATATATCAATGAAATGGGATATGAAGATTTCTTCAATGATAAAAAGACTTTATCTGCTTGTGCCTTTAACATTTCTCAAATAGGCGAATTAGTAAACGATATTTCAGATGAAACTAAAAATATATATCCAGATATACCTTGGAAAAGTATTAAAGGAATGCGTAATAAAATAGTTCATGATTATGACAATGTTGATTTATCAGTATTATGGAATACTATAATAAATGACTTACCTAATTTAAATACTCAATTAAAAAACATTATAGATGATAAATAATTAGTGAGAGACTCTTTAAATTAAAAGGTGTCTCTTTTTGTATAATTATGTTAAATGTTAAATATTATTGGGTTACTTAATAAAGAAAAGATCTAAATATATGCTATCCTATTTGATAGGAATAAAAAAATATAATATTCTTGTATAGAATGCAGTAACCTAATAAGATATGTAATTATATTTTAATTTTAAGTTCCTTTTTGAAATTGAGGAATGGGTATGCATTTTGAAGTTATAAAATCAAAAAGAGAGAG
>JAAWSW010000050.1 GCA_022801735.1 Bacilli bacterium
AAAAATATAGATACTGATAATAAAGACGATAGAAAATTAGATATTTTATCAGTAAAAAAACTAATCAATATGTTAGGTGGTTCATTAATGATTAAGAGCGAACCAAATATTGGAACTACAGTAACAATTATTTTAGAACAAAAAGTAGTAGAAACAAAAGAAACAGAAATATCTAAAAAACTTGAAAATTATGAACAATCTTTATATGGAGAAAAGCAAGTATTAGTAGTAGATGATGATGAAAAAGAACTAGAAAAAATCGAAAAACAAATCAGCTCAGATGGAATAATGGTTAGTAGTACAGTATATGGAAGAGATGCTATAGAAAAAATCAGATCAAAATTAAAATATGATTTAATAATTTTAGATGATGATTTAGGACAATCTAGTGCTCTTTCAGTATTACAAGAATTACAAAAAGAGAAAAACTTTAAAACTCCAGTAGTAGTAATGATTAACGATAATAAAGAAAAAATAAAACTACACTATTTGCAAGATGGATTTGCAGATACAATTAGTAAATCAAAATTAGAAACAGAAATAGATAGAATTATGAAAAGATTTTAAGCCGAAAGGCTTTTTTTCTTATAACGAAAAAGAAAGAAAATAATTCTTCCTTAAATATTTGGTAAAAGTGTTTTTACATGCTCATCTTCTTTACAAACAAACTCTTCTTCTAAACATAGTATGCTACTTTTATATCTGTTATAAGCAAATTTAAAATCACCAAATTCAATTGCTTTCACACATGGCATAATGATATTTTTGTATATGTATTCATATATTTCTTCACAATTATCCGCCTGTTCAATTTGTTCGACAATTCTAGGTGCAATTTCATAATAATAGTTAATTTCACTTTTAGTAACAAACGTATCTCTAAACCATCTTAAAATAAATAATTCATGACAATCATCATCAAATTCTTCTTGTAAATGTCTCATACAAGCAGACGTTAAATAACAACTACCAGAACCAGTTTCTTTTTGACCATCAATTTTAGTGATTGTTTCAAATGATTTTTTCTCAGTATCTACTTTAATATGAATAGAATCATGAGGATCCTTTTTAGCACTAGGAGAATATAAGTCTATTTTTGCTCCATTACCACTACTATACTCCTTAACCCTTATTTCTTTATCATCTTTTTTACCCATATCAATTCATTTCTCCTTTTATTTGTTTTTTTCTTAATTCCATAATTTCCCACATCCATACAACTATTTCATCAGATAATTCATTTTCATTTTCTAGTTTAGTATCAAATAAAAATCTATCATTTAATTTATCAAGCCTATTGTAAACATCCAACAGTTCTTCTTGAGAAATAAAAGATAAAGTTTGTTTTGACTCAAATTGTGCTGCCCAAGATGTTATAATGTCTAAAAGTTCCTTTATTTCAAAATGTGCCTCCTTATAAGAGTCTAAAATAGACATTATAGATAATGGACCAATTAAGCGATAAAATGCGATTTTAATATCACAAACAGACTTATATAGTTCCTTTTGCCTATTATTCTCCATCCAAATCACTCCTTTCACTGTATTCTTTCTTTATTTGATATATTCTAAGCAACCTTAAACTTTCAATATCTTGGTGTATTGATTCTTGAAACCATTCATCTGCCATAAAAAGTTTATCTTTTAATATTAAAGTTTCATCAAATACTGCATCCATTTCTTGAGAGTCAATATTACTTAAAGTTTTAGTGTTCACATATTTAACTATCCAACTTTGAACCTTCTTCAAGATTTCTTCATAATTACTTTTATATTCCTTATAAGGTTTATAATTTATTGCCCCAACCAAATTAAATAACAAATCGCCAAATACAAACTTAATGTTTTTTTCAGTAGGATTATTGACATTATAGTCCGTGTTCATATTTTCTTGTTCCATAATTCCTCCTTTTTAAACAACCTATCAACTTAATAATAGCACCTTTTATATATAATAACAATATTAATATTTCTAATATATTCCAAAAATAAATCGTAAAAACGTGTAAATTGTTGTAAAATGTCGATAAAAAACAATTGAAATAATAAAAGTATAATGTTATATTAAAAAAGGACAAAAGAGAGGAAGATTATAGTGCTTACAAAAGATACAGAAAGCCGTATCATCAGTTTGTCGTTTGTTATATTGATTGTACTTTTAACTATTGGTGTTATAATAAAATTCCAAATCTTAGATTTTGCTTATTTATTATTCATCATAGGTTGTTTTGTTAGATATATTTATATAAAAATAAACTAAAAATTATACAATATGGTATAATTTTTTTGTGAGGTGATAAAAATGATGATAGATACTCATTGTCATTTAAATAAAGAAGATTATGAAAATTTAGACCAAGTAATAAAAAATATGGGAAACAATATAATGATAGTAAGTACAGCAAGTCCACAAGATATAGAAGAAGTCATAAACCTATGTGAAACTCATGAAAATATTTATGGAACTATAGGGATTCATCCCGAATTTGCTGATACATATACAGAAGATGATTTAAAAAGGGTAGAGCAATATTTAAATCATCCTAAAGTAGTAGGTATAGGTGAAATAGGATTAGATTACCATTACACCAAAGAAAATAAAGAAAAACAAAAAGAACTATTTATAAAACAAATCAATTTAGCAAACCAATACAAAAAAACAATAGTTATTCATACAAGAGATGCTACTTTGGATACATATAATATATTAGAAACAGTAAAAGAGCCAAATATAAAATGTGATTTACATTGCTATAGTGGTAGTCTAGAAATGGCTAAAAACTTTATAAAACTAAATGCTACATTAGGCATAGGAGGAGTTTTAACATTTAAAAATGAAAAAAAACTAAAAGAAATAGTACAAGCACTAGACTTAAAATACTTTGTATTAGAAACAGATAGTCCATACTTAACACCAGAACCATATAGAGGACATAAAAATGAACCAAAAAATATATATTATGTTGCACAAAAAATAGCAGAGTTAAAAGATAAAAATATTGAAGAAATACTAGAAATAACAACCCAAAACGCAAAAAAACAATTTGACATAAAGTAGGTCATATGTTATAATAAGCCACGTTTCACTTTTGAAATAGGAGGTATATATGAATACATATTTACTGGGGCTGATTTCAAAATGGGCAGGAATTATATGTGTTACATTTTCTGGTATATTAGGAACGCAAACAACAGAGATAGAGAATACTAATCAAACAAAATACTCAAAAGCCGCAATTACCGAATTAGAATATAACACAGTAACACAATATAATAACAAAATCCCAAGTAATATAACTATTACAAAAAGGGAAGGAGAAACAGGTTTAGCATATACAAATGAAACAAATAAACTAGTAGAAACAATAAAAGATCCAGTAGATCAAATAATAGAAGTTGGTACAGGTGACCAAGGTGAGTTTGTTGGTAAAATGACAGGTTATGGTGCAGACTGTGTAGGTTGTAGTAAAACTGGAACTTTATCATGTAAAACAAAATCAGGATCAAAATGGAGTTTAATAAAAAATGGTGAAATTTATACCGATGAAGAATATGGAAAAGTAAGAATACTAGCCGCTTCATTAAATAAATTTCCATGCGGAACAATAATAAAAGTTCAAAATGATAATTTAGGAACATTTAATGCTATCGTTCTAGACACAGGAGGAGCAATGCGACAAGCATGGTCAAATGGAATCGTGCATATGGATTTAGCATTCGTTTCTGAAACGTCAAAAGGAATTAATAATGTAACAAGTAAAAATGTTAAATATAGTGTTCAAAGATGGGGATGGTAATCCCTTTTTCTTTGTCTAAAATAATGTTATAATATAAGCACAAGGAAAAACACCAAACAAAATAAGGAGATAATTTATGGAATATTCACCAAATAAAATGAAAGAAACATTAAATAACAATAATTTCAACTTTAAAAAGAAATTTGGACAGAACTTTATTGTGGATAAAAATATTATAAGTAGTATTGTGGAAAAATCTAATATAGATAAAGATACCTTGGTAATAGAAATTGGTCCAGGAGCAGGCTCACTTACTAATATGTTAGGAGAAAAATCCAAAAATGTATTAGCATATGAAATAGATACAACATTAAAACCTATTTTAGAAAATAATATCCATAGTAATACAAAAATAATATTCGATGACTTCCTAAAAAGAGACGTTAATAAAGATCTAGAAGAATATGAATATCAAAAATTATATGTAGTCGCAAATCTTCCATATTATATAACCACTCCAATTATTATAAAATTAATAGAAGATAAAATACCTGTGGATAAAATAGTAGTAATGGTTCAAAAAGAAGTGGGAGATAGATTTAAAGCAAAACCAAACACAAAAGATTATAATTCACTATCTATTTTTCTAAATTATTACTTTGAAGTAAACAAACTAATAGATGTAAGCAGAAATGTATTTATGCCAAAACCAAATGTAGATAGTATTGTTGTATCATTTACAAAAAGAGACAATTTATTAAAGTTAAATAATGAAGATATATTTTTTAAATTAATTAGAGATAGTTTTAAACAAAAAAGAAAAACATTAAGAAACAACCTTAAAGGGTATGATTTATCAAAAATAGAGGAAATATTAAATAAACATAATCTAGATTTATCTGTAAGAGCCGAGGCTTTACCAATAGAGATATTTGTAGAAATGGCCAATAATTTATAGGAAGTGAAAACAATGACAAAATTATTAAAGGTAGACATGCATATTCATACAACTGCATCAGATGGAGAATATAGTCCATTAGATATATATAGAAAAGTAAAAGAAACAAGGCAAATAGAAACCTTTGCCATAACTGATCATAATACAGTATCAGGCGCAATAGAATTACAAAATTACTTAGACGAAAATCCTGATAACAAAGTAACATATATTCCAGGAATAGAAATGTCAGCCAGTGTTCAAAATCCAAAATATAAAGCAGATAAAAATCAATTACATATTTTAGGTTATGGTTTTGACTTACATCACCCATTAATAAAACAATTAATTCATAAAAGAAAACAAATCACCCAATTAAACATTCAAAGACAACTAGAAGAATTACAAACTTTAGGAGATTTTCATTTTACTAAAGAAGAAATCGAAGAAATGTTTAAGAAAAACTCATTAAATAGAGTAGATATCGCAAGACTATTATTAAAACATGGATATGTTAAAAGTACAAAAGAAGCCTTTCAAACATACTTAAGTATTACAAAAGAAAGAGTTAGAAAAACACTACCTAAAATATATGAAGAAGAAGTGATAGAAAGTATAAAAGAAGCAGGAGGTTATGTTTCTTTAGCCCATCCAACTCAATTAAGACTAGATTTAGAAAGACTAAAAGAATACATAATATATTTACAACATTTAGGATTAGATGCCATTGAAGTTTATCACTCGCAGCAAAAAAGAAACTATTCAAATGAATTATATAGAATAGCAAAAGAATTAGATTTATATATTAGTGGAGGCAGTGATTATCATGGTCCTAAAGTAAAACCTAATGTTCATTTGGGTTTAGACAAAGGACATGGAAGAGAAAAAGTATTAACACTTCCATCACATATTTTAAAACAAAAATAAATAAACAACATCACCAAAGCATAAACTGTTTTGGTGATTTATTATGATAGAAAATATAAAAGATATAATGTGGGCAGTAGTAACAGTACTTATAATTATAAATGGTATAAAATTTAGTATAAAGTTACATTTTCCACAGTTAAAAATAAATAAGATAATAAAATCATTAAAAAATACTGATAAAAAAGGAATAAGTCCAGTAAAAACACTGTTCTTAACTTTAGCAGGAAGAATAGGGGTAGGAAGTATAGCAGGAGTTGCCCTAGCAATATATATAGGAGGTCCAGGAACAATATTTTGGATGTGGATAATTGCAATTATCTCAGGTGTCCTTGCCTATACAGAAACTCTTCTATCAATTAAATACAAAGATATAAAAAATAATATAGGAGGGCCATCACATTATATAAAAAAAGGATTAAATAAAAAAACACTTGCTATAATATATTCATCAATAGTTATAATCGCCTATCTAATAGGATTTATCCCAATACAATCAAATACAATAGTAAAATCAATAGATATGATAGAGCAGGTAAGTCATATCACTATTGGAATTATATTAGCCATTATATCTTTTATAGTTATTAAAGGTGGAATTAATAAAATATCAAAAGTAACCGATAAACTAGTACCACTAATGACTATTTTATATATAAGTATGGCCTTATTTGTTGTAATAACAAATATTGAAAAATTCCCACAAATAATAAATCAAATAATAACAGAAGCCTTTAATTTAAAACCATTCTTTTCTGGTTTTATAGTAGTAGTATTAATAGGTGTTCAAAGAGCAATTTTCTCAAATGAATCAGGCATAGGATTAGGAGGAATTGCAGCCAGTGCCTCAAATAGTACAGATGGAACAAAAAGTGGGTACATACAAGTACTAGGAATATATATAACCACAATAGTTATTTGTACAGCCACCGCGTTTATGATATTAATTTTTGATTACCAAAACGTAGTTATAAATAATCCAAATGGTATAGAACTTACAAGTATGGCTTTTAATCACCATTTTGGAAGCATAGGAAATATCCTATTAGTATTATGTATACTACTTTTTTCCTTTTCCACAATATTAACAGGATACTATTACTGTGAATCAAGTTTAAAATTTATTTCCACAAAAATAAGAATTTCCACAATAAAAATATTAACCCCACTAAGTGTATTATTAGGAACAATCACTTCACCAACAACCATTTGGGCATCAGTAGATATTTTAGTAGCCATACTTGCCATAATAAACATATATGCCATGGTAAAATTAAAAGATGAAATAATAACTTATCATAATAAAAAAGAAAAGTTATAACACTTTTCATATTAAACAATAGTATAAGGATTATCCAAAGTACCACTTCCTTTTAATTTAATATCTGACTTTAAATGAAGGGCAGGTAATACCCCAATATCTTTATTGTTAGGTGCGGAAATATGTAAGTAATTAAAATTACGTATACGCCATACAGAATTTGTTACATTAGCCTTTGGAGTAAGCAACCACATCCACAAATTAGTTGTTGTAGTAAGCATACTGTTTGATATATAGTTTGTATTCCAACAAGTAGAATTTTGAGGATTTTCCCAATTTGAATTATCCGTAATTAATTTAATTGAACTACATCTACGTATATCACTATCTGCTTTAATAAAATCACTAATAGTTATTAGTGCTACATTGCCATTCCATTTTGAACTTTTTTCTTGATTAATAGTATATGCAAGTGAATCAATATTTTCAAATTCATCAACAAAACCAATATTCCATTCATGTGTTTGAATAAGATTTTTTGAAATTTCAGATAATGAACTGTAATAAGAGTTATTTAAGTAAGAATTCAAACTAACCGGATTTGACCAATTATTTTGATTAGATGGATAGTCAAATCCAAAGTTACCAATACTATCTTTTTTCATAATTTTTAAAGTATCATCACTTTCCACAGAAATAATTCTCCAAAGTTCATTATTAAATGTAATATAATTATCAGGATTACCTCCTTTATATACATACCTATCTTCCTCATAATTATCTTTATATAATCCATCACCAGAATCAACAACATTTTTCTTTAATTGCCATGCCGCATTATAATCCTTTATATTCCCTTTCACACTAATATTTAAATTAGTTTGAAAAGCCGCATATCCCGCACTCATTACACAAAGAATACAAAGCATACCTAATATAATAAATTTTCTTCGTTTATTTCTATTTCTTTTAAGTTTTCTCATTACTAACCACCTTATATAAATTATATGTCGAGTTTTTCCACAAGTCAAGACATTTTTGTGGAATATTGCGACAATATAATTGGTGATACAATGATAGGAAAAGCAATAAAAAAGATGAGAAAAGACAGTAATTATAATCAAGAATACATTAGTAAACAAATAAATGTAGGAAGAACCACCTTATCAGATTATGAAAGGGAAAAAACAGCCATAAATTTTGATTTAATAGAGAAAATCGCTGACTGTTGTAATTATGAAATCATATTCAAAAATAAAACAACAAATGAAACATGGAATACCAAAGACTTAAAAAGAAAAGATATATAAATTCCAAAACAAAAGAATAATATATCTTTTTTTAAACAAAATGTTTCATATTACCCAAAATATGGTAGAATATATCCAAGAAGAGAAGTGATATAATGATTAATAAAAAATGGGATGAAGTTTTAAAAAATGAAATGAAAAAAACATACTTTAAAGATTTAGGAATATTTGTAAAAAATGAATACAATAAAAAAACAATATATCCAGAATATCAAAATATTTTTAATGCCTTAAGATACACAGATTATGACGAAGTAAAAGTAGTAATACTTGGACAAGACCCTTATCACGGGCCAAAAGAAGCCCATGGACTATCTTTTTCAGTACAAGAGGGCGTAAAAAGACCACCTTCACTTCAAAACATTTTTAAAGAACTACAAAGTGATTTAGGAATAACTAGAACCAATAACGATTTAACAGATTGGGCCAAACAAGGAGTATTTCTCTTAAACGCTATAATGACAGTAGTAAAAGATACGCCTCTTTCGCATAAAGGAAAAGGATGGGAAACATTTACCGATGATTTGATAAAACTATTAAATGAAAGAGAAAAACCAATAGTCTTTATTTTCTGGGGTGCCTATGCTAGAAGCAAAAAAGAATTAATAACCAATAAAAAACATTACATAATAGAAAGCCCTCATCCATCACCACTTTCTGCATCCCGTGGTTTTTTTGGAAGTAAACCATTTTCAAAAACAAATAACTTCTTAGTAAGTAATGGAATAAAACCAATTAACTGGGGTGATAATAATGATTGAAACAATTAACCTATTAAAAGAAAATTTAAAAAATGAAACAGTAGTAATTGCAGTATCAGGTGGACCAGATTCAATGGCACTTCTCCAAATAGTTAATTCACTAAAAGAAAAATTAAATCTAAAACTAGTATGTGCACACGTAAATCATAAACAGAGAATTGAAAGTGAAGAAGAAGCAGTAATGGTCGAAGATTATTGCAAACAAAATGATATAATTTTCGAATATATGACCATAGAAGATTATAATAAAACAAATTTCCATCAAGATGCCAGGACAAAAAGATACAATTTTTTTGAAAAATGTGTCAAAAAGTGTCAAGCCAAGCATCTTTTGACTGCTCATCATGGTGATGATTTAATGGAAACAATTCTAATGAGAATCGTAAGAGGCGCATCGTTTAAAAGTTACGCTGGATTTAAAGACAAAATAGAAAAAGATGAATATACAATTTTAAGACCGCTTGTTTATTATACAAAAGAGGAAATTGAAAACTATGTTAAAGAAAATAATATTCCATATAGAATAGACCAATCCAATAACAAAGATAAATATACTAGAAATAGATATAGAAAATATATTTTACCTCATCTTAAAAACGAAGATAAAAGAGTTCATCATAAATTTTATAAATTCAGTAAAACAATAGAAGCATATGAAGAATACATAAATAAA
>JAAWSW010000051.1 GCA_022801735.1 Bacilli bacterium
TCTTATTCTTTTAATATATATAGTACTATTTTAAATGATAAAAAAGAAAAAACATTAGGAGAAACTATATTAATTTTTATTAAAGATATTAAAACATGGTTAAAATTCACTTTGTTAATTTTGGCTATATCAGTTGTAATCTTTATAATAGTATTTCTATCATGTATAATTTTATCAATTACTGATACATGGTTTAAATTATTAACCATAGTTGCATTAATTATTTTATTTATATTAGTTTATCCTATTTTAAATATATTAATGTTTAGTTATATCGATAAAAATAATAGAAATAAAAATTTAATAGAACACATTTCTTATGCTTTTAACTTTACAAAAGAAAATATAATTAAATTTTATGCTTTAAATTTTAGTTTTATATTTTGGCACTTACTTTCAATTTTAACTATAGGTATTTTATATATATGGGTTTTACCATACATTTCTATTGCTCAAATAAATCTTTATAAACATTGGAATAAAAGAGAGACATTTATATCAAATAAAAAAGAAATTCAAGATAAAAATATCGTTTGGTTTTCTTTGCTAATTATATCTGCTACAATTATTATTTTTCTTTCATTTTATGTAAAAAATACTTTTTCCAGTAATAACAAAAATGCTAATTTAACATTAGATAATCAAACAATTTCATTTAAAGTACCAGATAACTTTACAGTTAATCGTTACGAGAGTACAACTGATTATTTAGAATATGATAAATATAACGCAGCAGGTGATTATATTACATATAATTTAATTTATCACTATGATGAAAATTATGATTATTGGAAAAAAACTAATCTTAAAAATTATAAAGAAAGTTATTATAATGTTCAAATAGATGAATATGAAACAGTCATCAATAAGGTTAAAGTACAAGTATTTTATATTAATTATAAAGTAGAAAAAGATGATGAATATAATTATCATGATACATTTGTATATTATCCTTTAAATGAAGATTATGCTGTAGAAATAATTATTAGTATGAATGAAGTAAATAAAAACAACTTAAAAGATTATTTAAAAACAAATAATTCCTAAAAGGCACTTTTAAATAAGTGTTTTTTTCATAAATAATAAATCCTACGATTCGTAGAGTGACATAAACCAATTATTATAATATTATTGTTTTAGAAAGAGGGAATAATATGAAAAAAATTTTAATAAATAATTATGGAATCTTAATAATGATATTATTTATTATCAACAATACATTATTAGTGAATTTACACATTAATGGAATGCTTTATATATCTATTATGTTTTCAATAATTATATTAAATATTATAGTAATTAATAAATATAAAAAAGAAATAAAATACAAAAGTTTAATTATAATTTCATTTCTAATAATGTTATCATCTAAAGATAGTTATAATTTAATATTTTATATTACAAATATAATAACATTTATAATAGTTGGCATATCAGAAAGTAAAATTAATCAAATCACAATAATAATAGTCGACATTATATTTGTTGTTTTCCATCCATTAATAATATTATATATATTTATAGTAATATTAGGTTTAAATGATAATCCTAGTATATATGAAGAAATGCATTACCACTGTGATAACAATTATAATGTATATGCCTACTCAGGAGGCGCTATGGATAGTTTTCATTATAATATAAGTAAGTATTATGAAATTTTAAATATTGATGGTATAATAACGATAACTTATAACAAGCGAAATGAAAAAAATTATGAAGAATATAATAATTTTATAAAACATCATAAATGCAAATTAGTAGGTGAAATCCATGAATCTAAATAAAATATCAAATTTAATCAAAACAAAAAGAAAAGAAATCGGAATAACCCAAGAAGAATTAGCCCAAAGACTTTTCGTTACAGAAAAGGCAATTTCTAGATGGGAAACTGGTAGAGGGACACCTGACATTTCTTTATTAATTCCATTATCAAAAGAATTAAAAATAGATGTATCAGAACTATTAAACGGTGAAGAAAATAAAAAGAATAATATTGAAACTTTAATAGAATATAACGAAATACTCAAGTTAAATAAATTTAATTTACAAATAAAATTAATAATTACTTTATACTTTTTATCTATTTTTACCTTTCTTATTTACCTAAGATTTGAATACGATCCAAATATAGAATTAAATTACTTTATTAGATTATTTATAATAATGATTGCTTCAATCTTTATAATTATTGGTAATAAAATATACGGAAATAACTATGTAGAAAAAATTGAAGATAAGAAAAAAGTCACTAAATTTTCTCAAATAATTATTTTCATATATTATGTAGTTTTACTATTTAATATGGTTATATTTGCGAGATATAATAATATTGATAGTTATAATATAATTCCATTTTTAACAATAACAGAACTAATATCCAATGAAAATGTATATTCAATTATAATAAACATTTTTGGAAATCTATTAATTTTTATGCCACTTGAATATTTCCTTATAAAATTATTTAATATAAATAAACTACCACTAAATCTACTGATATCATTTTTAATTATATTAATAATTGAAATATCACAGTTTATATTTAAAATAGGAGTCTTTGATATAGATGATATTATTTTATGTACGTCTGGAATGATGATATTTTATATAATTTATAATTTTATAAAGAAATTGACATTTTAACAAAAATAGTATATATTATAGGTACTTAAGTGATTAAGTTATGCAATTTTGCATATAATAATATCGCTATTAACAATAGCAATATCAAAAAAGCTAGTGATTCCCACTATGAGAGGAACTCAAAAAAGAGGTGATTCCGACCTTAACAGGAACTCAAAAAAGAGGTGATTCCCACCTTAAGAGGAACTAAAAAAAGAAACTAGAGAGCACACTCTAGTTTTAATTTGATTTTTTATAGAGTAGGGAAGATATACTTATTTTAAAAATAAAATTAACTAAAAGTAGAAAAACGATTGACTTACCACACGAACAAACGTATAATTGATGTGGGCGGTGATTTTATGGAAAATATGTTATGTATGGTAAAGATAGATACAAAATATTGTGATTATTTAAGGCAATTTGATGATAAAGTACCTTATAACTATAGAGAAAAGGAATTAAGACCATTTATTGGGGTTTTGTTTGAAGTTAATAATTGTATGTATTTTGCTCCACTTTCAAGCCCAAAACCTAAACATTTGAAAATAAAATCTAAACTCGATTTTTTGAAAATAGATAGTGGTAAATTAGGTGCTATTAATTTTAATAACATGTTACCAGTGACTGAAAACAATATAATAAAATTAGAGTTAGATAAGAAATGTATAACCAAATCAGAAGAAAAGTATATAAAACTTTTAAAAGAACAATTATTTTGGTTAAATCGTAATCATGAAAAATTATATGGAAGAAGTAAAAAACTATATACTAAATATTTGGATGGGACACTAGATTCGAATATTGCTAAAAGATGCTGTAACTTTAAATTATTAGAAGAAAAATGTCAAGAATATAATAATTAATTGATATGAAATTTTTAAAGTATATTTAGTATAAAAATTGTGGTAATATATAAGTATGAGGAATATAAAGAAAACAATTATAATTATTTTGTTATTAATTTTATTAATTATCACTTCGTTATTTCTATATATTAACTATCGTATTAAGTACGCTAAAATAAATGTAAAAACTATAGAAAATTTAAATATTGATGTTTATAGCAAAGTAAAACTAAAAGATTTAATAAAATCTATGAATGGAAAATTAATTAAAAATAAAACTATAAATACAACTAAAATAGGTAAACAACCTATAAAATTTGAATATATAAATGATGAAAACATTAAAGTATCATATTCATTTTATATAAATGTAGTAGATAGAGTTGCTCCTATAGTAAGCGAGATTAAATCACTAACACTCACTAAAGGATATGATGGAAAAGTAGAAAACAAAATTTTCTGTGCTGATAATTACGATGATAATCCAAAATGTGAAATAATAGGAGATTACAATTTAAATGAGATAGGTTCTTATAATGTTACTTACAAAGCAACCGATAGTAGTAATAACATAACATCTATTCCACTCACAATAAATATCATAGAAAAAGAAAATAATTCTGAACCACAAGAACCAACAACTACTAACTTTGAAGACATAAAAGCAAAATATAAAAAAGAAAACACTAAAATAGGAATAGATGTTTCATATCACCAAGGAGATATCGATTATCAAAAAGTAAAAGATGCTGGCGCAGAATTTGTTTTTATAAGAGTAGGTTATGGATATGATAAAAAAGGAAAAAATGTAATAGATGAAAACTTTATTAAAAACATTAAAGGATTCAATAAAGTAGGTATTCCTGTTGGTATATATTTCTTTTCATATGCCGAGAACGGTAAAGAAGCA
This sequence comes from Bacilli bacterium, assembly GCA_022801735.1. Classification (GTDB taxonomy): domain Bacteria; phylum Bacillota_I; class Bacilli_A; order RF39; family UBA660; genus Coprosoma. The sequence goes on from JAAWSW010000051.1 coordinate 4,384, forward strand.
AAAAAACAAGCAGAGTGGGTTCTTAAAACAATAAAAAAATATAAAGTAGACCTTCCAATCGTATTTGACTGGGAAAATTGGTCAAACTATCAAGATTATCATTTATCACTTTATCACTTAAATGATTTAGCCAATACATTCATTAAAACAGTAGAAAATAAAGGATATAAAGGAATGCTTTATAGTAGTAAAAATTATTTAAAATATGCTTGGAATGATAATTACAATGTTTGGATTGCTCATTATAGCGACAAAGCCAATTATGAAGGAATGTATAATCTATGGCAAATATGTGATGATGGACAAATAGATGGAATAAATACATCAGTTGATATAGATATAATGTATGAATAGGATACTTTAATTAGTATCTTTTTCTTATTATATATAACCAAATTTCATAAATATCATATATTATCCTAGGAGGAGATACGTTTATGAATAATTTACAAGTTGTAGTTGACGCTGGCCACGGAGGGACTGACCCAGGAGCAGTAAGTAGTAGTGGCATAAGAGAAAAAGATTTAACATTACAAATCGCAAGATATATGTATGAAGAATTTCAAAAAAGAGGAGTACCAGTTACATTAGTCAGAAGCACAGATGAAACATTATCGCCAACCGAAAGAGTAAATAGAATATTAGATGCATATGGTAACAAATCAAACGTAATAGTTATTTCCAATCATATAAATGCCGCAGGTAGTGGTTATCAAGGCGCACAAGGAGCAGAAGTAATATATGCTTTAAGAAACAATAGCACCCTTGCTAATAATATCTTAAACGCTTTAGGTAATGCAGGTCAAAAAGTAAGACAAACATATCAAAGAAGATTACCAAGTGATACTTCAAAAGATTATTATTTCATTCATAGAAATACAGGGGTAACACAACCAGTAATCGTCGAATATGGTTTTATAGATAGTCCAGAAGACTTATCAAGAATACAAAATAATTATAGATCATATGTAGATGCTGTAGTCGACGCTGTCATTTCAACTGCAGGAGGAACAACAATACCAGTAATCCCATCTGGAAATACCTATACCGTAAAATCAGGAGACAGCCTATGGAGCATCGCCCAAAAATATAACACAACAGTAAACGAATTAAAAGCCTTAAATGCTTTAACAAGTAATAACCTACAAGTAGGTCAAATATTAACAGTACCAGGTGCAGGAACTCCATCACAACCAACACCAGGGGGAAACACTTATACAGTTAAAAATGGAGACAGTCTATGGAGTATCGCTCAAAAATATAATACAACTGTTAATACTTTAAAATCATTAAATGGTTTAACAAGCAACGACTTACAAATAGGCCAAACATTAAAACTGCCAGGAGACATAGGTGAAACACCAGTAGAATCTAATACCTATACAGTAAAAGCAGGAGACAGTTTATGGAGTATTGCTAATAGATATGGGATAACAGTAAATGAATTAAAAGCATTAAATAATCTTACAAGCGATAATTTAACAATAGGGCAAGCGCTTAGAGTTCCAAGCAGCGAAACAGGTACAACACCAGGAGGAACACCAAATCCAAGTAACACCTATACAGTAAAAAGCGGAGATAGTTTATGGAAAATTGCTAATCAATATAATGTGACAGTAAATGCAATAAAAACATTAAATGGTTTAACCTCAGATAGTTTAACCGTAGGCCAACAATTATTAATCCCAACAACCACAGGAACCACAAATACAAACAAAACATATACTGTACAATCAGGAGATAGTCTATGGAGCATTGCTAATAAATATGGTACAAATGTAAACACTTTAAAATCGCTAAATAATTTAACAAGTAATATGTTACAAATAGGCCAAACAATAAGATTACCATAATTAAAACATCCACTAAGGGATGTTTTTTACTAGATCAAATTTATAACCTAATTTTTTCATTTCTTTAATAAAACTATCTAAAGCCAAATAATTTCCTTTATTTTTAGGATGCATTAAATATATTGCACCATTATGATAACGTTTCATAAGTTCATTTAAAGCATATTCTTTAGAAACATCGCCTTCAAAATCCAAATAATCTGCACTGTAAAAATAACTCTTGTAACCTAAATCTTTCATAATCTGTAAATCACGAAAACTCCATTCACCCCTTGGATCTCTGTAAACTTTATCCAATTCCTTACCAGTGATGTCACGATAACTATCTTCAATCATCTTAACTTCTGCCAAATATTTACTAAACTTTTCTCTAGTAGCAAGAGTAGGCATACTATAATGATTATCTGTATGATTACCAACCGAATGACCAGTATCGGCCATTTTTTTTATCAAATCCTTATTATCTAAAATGTACTGTCCACACAAGAAGAAAGTAGCCTTAACATCATTTTTATTTAAAACATCAACAATTTCCTTAACATAAGTATCATTACCACCTTCATCAAAAGTTAAATATATAACTTTTTCATTAGTTCCCATAAAATAGGCATTATATTTTTTTAGTTCATTAATATCCGCACCACCAGTCGGTCTAGTATGATCTTTTTTATTGCCACTCCACCAACCACGTTTAGTATTATCAATATTATCATAACTATCTTTATATTCAGTAATGCCTTTTACTTTAATATAACGTCTAGCCTGAGCCATAATTCCATCAGAATTCTTAACCTTATATACAAGTTCATAACTACCAACCTTATTACAATCAACAGTGCCACTTATTTTAACCTTTTTAGTTAAATCACCATCCTTATCAGAGGTTGCCTTATACCCAGGCTCATTATATACATCACCAATAGATAAAGAAATAATTTTACTACCATGTAAAGTAATCTTTGGCATCGACACACCTTCCTTAGTCAAAGAAGACTTAAATAAAAATATACCAAGCATTAAAACAATAAGTAAACAAACAACTAAAATAACCTTTTTCATCAAACCACCTAACACAGTATATTCATAAATTGTCTAGTTATGTAAAAGCATAGAAACAATAATTGTTAAAAACAAACAAAAAAGATATAATAAAAATAGGAGATGATACAATGGAAATTACAAAAAATATAAATCCAAATATCTTTAGAGAATACGACTTAAGAGGCATCGCTGAAACAGACCTTACAGAAGATGTTGCGTATACCTTAGGTAAAAGTTATGGAACATATATGACAAATCAAGGTCAAACAAAAGTAATAATTGGACATGACAACAGAACAACATCACCAATGTTAAATAATGCCCTTATCAAAGGGATAATAGAAACAGGGGTAGATGTAGTAAGTTTAGGACTAGTAACAACACCAATGTATTACTTTGCCAAAATATACTATGAAGTACCAGCAGGTATCATGATAACTGCAAGCCATAATACCAAAGAATATAATGGCTTCAAAATTTCATTTTCCAAAATAGGTAATGCTTGCGGAAAATTAATAGAAGACTTTAAAGACTTTACATATAAACAAGAGTTTCTAACAAAAGAAGAAGGGCAAATAACAAAAAAAGACATAAAAGAAGCATACTTAGAAAACATCAAAAAAAGTATAAACTTAGGCGATAGAAAAATCAAAGTTGTAGTAGATTGTGGTAATGGAACAGGTAGTATAGTAATCAAAGAAATATTAGATATGTTTAACATAGATTATGAGTTACTTTACTGCGACAGTAATCCAGAATTCCCAAATCATACACCAGATCCAGCAGTAAGTGAATATATGATAGATTTAGGGAAAAAAGTAAAAGAAACAAATTCAGACTTTGGAATTGGTATAGATGGCGATGCTGATAGAGTAGGAGTAGTAGACGAAAACGGTAATTTCCTTACTGCTGATTTACTAATGTTAATAATATATAGACACTTAAATGAAAACTTAAAAAACAGAAAAGGGCTTTTTGATGTAAAATGTTCAAGAACTCTAATAGATGGGTTAAACCAAATAAATATAGAACCAGTAATGAATAGAACAGGAAACTCATACCAAAATATAAAAATGCAAGAAGGAGACTTTGACTTTGGTGGAGAATATTCAGGCCATTTCTATTTTAGAGATAAATATCAAGGATTTGATGATGGCATATACGCCGGACTTAGAATAATTGAATTACTTTCAAAAACTGATTATAAGTTTAGTGAACTTTTAAATAATACCAATAAGTACTATTCAACTGAAGAAACAAAAGTAAAAGTAACAGAAGAAAACAAATTTAATATTGTAAAAGGTATAAAAGAATATGTAGAAAATAAAAATTATAAATATGAAGATATAGATGGTATAAGAGTTGAATTTGATGATAGTTGGGGACTTATTAGAGCAAGTAACACAGGACCAAACTTAACAATAAGATTTGAAGCAAAAACAGAAGATAGATTAAAAGAAATAGAAACAGAGTTCACAAATGAAATAAATAAACAAATAAAATTAAACAATTAAAAAACTTAGTTCAATAAAACTAAGTTTTTTTAAATACTAATTTATTTTTTTAACACTTAAAGTAGCATTCACTCCAGAACCCAAAGTAATGCCTACAGCAATTAATGCCGAAATAGCCATATCTATTACATCATTAGCAGCGAGTGTCACAATAACACTTCCACTATAAACAGTACTAGTACCAACAGATAAAGTCCTAGAAATAATAGTGGCTGGAATATTAGTACCATTAGCCCTTATTGCCATTGTTAAAGTAGTGGCAAGTGCTGCCGAAAAATTACTATAATAATTTATTTCATATGTACCCGCTTGGCTAATATTTATACTGTTAGCAGTAGTATAAGCAGTATTCTTATTTGGCATAGCATTTGCTAAAGCAATTTGTGATTGAGTTCCAATTCCTAAGTTAATCGTTTGAGCGCTATTACTAAATTTACCACCATATGCTGCTAATCCTTCACTAGGCCCAGTAGGTCCAGTTGGCCCTTGAGGAATAACAAAATTTAATAAATAATCGGAAGTAATAATTATTCCTTCTTTCTAAAATAATTAAGGTGCAGGTGTTATAGTAACACTTGCATTAGTACCTGGTGCTCCAGTAGTAACAGTACCTATTGATAATGTAGGTGCAGGCCCAGTAGCACCAGTAGCACCAGTAGGACCTGTTGGACCAATGTCGCCTTGAGGACCAGTTAAACCAGTTGCTCCGGTAGGACCTGTTGGACCAATGTCGCCTTGAGGACCAGTTAAACCA
>JAAWSW010000052.1 GCA_022801735.1 Bacilli bacterium
CCTACCTAATTCCTTCTTTTTTCTTTTAATTTACTAATTTTCCCTTTTGGGGTTATTTTTTTATTACAAATTTAGGATTTTTGCATGAAAAAAAGTTCAATTTTTTTGAACTTTTATACTTTCCAAGTTGCAACAACGTCACAACTACTACTTGAAGGTGCTGGATCTGGCATTTTCATTTTTACTATCATTGGTACTTTGAATGCACCACCAAAGGCCATACATGTACCTGGTTGTAATGATTTTTGTTTTTCGACAATTTCAGCACTAATATTTGGTAACATTTTTGTAATGTATTCTACGTCTCTTGGATGATTTAATTTAAAGATTAAGAAGTTTGAACATTGTGATATAACTGTTTCTGAAATTTCTACTGGTCTTTGTGAAATTAGGTTTAAAATAATACCGTATTTACGTCCTTCTTTAGCGATTCTTTCAAAAATGTTATAACCTATTAATTCTACATCTGAATCTTTTTGAATGTATCTATGCGCTTCTTCTATGAAAATGTGGAATGGTATTGATGCTCTTTGTTTTAAACGTTTGCAGAAGTTAAACAACATTTTAGAATATATTTTAACTACTACTTTGGCAAACCAATCATCAACATCTTCTAAGTTAAAGTTGATTATTTGGGCTTTGCGACCATTAGCCGCTACTAGTGAAGCAATATAATTTTCGATTGTTATAAATTCTGGATATCTTAAATATCTTGAGTTTTCAGATATTGTTAATGAGTGTAATCTAACTTTTAAAGTAACTGCATCACTGTATGATTCGTCGTTATGAAGTAATCCTTCGCTTATTAATGTAAATTCTAAGGCTTTTTCTAAATCTTCTAGTGTATAGAATTTTGTTTCTGTTGGCTCATATTTATCTAATGATTCATCGATAAAACTGGTGACATATTCACTCATTAAAATGCTTTCTGGGAATTGGCCTTGTGTATCTATAGTAAATAATTCCCTGAATTTACGTGTGTATCCTATTCCTTGGACAGGTGATTCCATATTGAATTCATTTGTAGAACATGTTGCAAGTATAGCAAATACATCGTTTCTTTTGCTACTAGCGGTTTGATTAGTATATAAAATACTCATTATTGCTTTAGCGATTAAATGGTTTTTATATTTATTGGCCATTTCATCTTCTGTGGCGAATATATTTACTAATTTTAACATTCTTTCAATTATTGTTAATTGGTTATGTGTTTCTGATCTTAATAATAATGCCATATCATCAATATCAAGTAACCAAATTGGAATATTTAATATTTGTCCTTCTGTTTGCATTACATTTGTTGTATAAAATTTAAAGTTTAAATTTGGATTTATTTGATTAACGCTTTTTAATGCGTTATGGTATTCTCCATAAGCGTCAAATATAAATATATTTGATTTATAAGGCAATAGTTTTGGGTTTTGGAAAATATTTTGAAGTAAACGTGCTACTCCACATGATTTACCTGAACCACTATTACCAAATATTGCCATATGACTGCTGAATAAAGAGTTTATATCTACTCTTATTGGATAATCGTCATAAAGTGGGCTTACACCTAAATTAAATGATGTATCGTTATCTTCTCCAACTAATAATCCAACTTCGTCGCGATTAATTAGTCTTAATTTTGAACTGAATGTTGGTTTTCTAATAACTCCTCCAACAAATCTATTTCCTACTACTTCTCCTAAAAATCTTATTTTGATTATATCTTTTCCAACATCTTCTACTTCTCCGATAATTTTCTTTTTTTCATCTTCGAAAATTACGTGCATATTCATTAAATTTGTTGAAATGCTTCCTTCTGTTGGTGTGGCTACATGAGCCTCTGTATCACTAATGTAAACTATTTTTCCAAACATATTATTTCCTCCCTTATATTAATTCTTTTATTTGTTCTTGTGTTTTTTGATCTAAAGTTTTTATTAGTTCTTGTATTTGTTTTGATTTTTTTAATAATTCTAGTTTTTCTTCGTAAAACTCTAATTTGTTAGCACTTTCTTTTAATTGTTTATGGACAGCGTTTCTACTAACGTTTTCATTCTCGCTTATTTCAGCAAGACTTAAATTGTTAAAATAATATTCTTCAAAATATTCTTGTTGTTTTTCGGTTAATAGTTCGCCATAATAATCGTATAGATTTATTAAATGAATGTGATTATCCATTTATGAAATTCCATCCTGCTGAAAGTATTATGATTATTCCAAATATTATATAAATCCATGTTAGGGCTTTACGATTATATATACGGTGATTATTATACCCCATTATTATTAGCGCGATTCCTGCTAAAACTTCGGCAACTGGTAATAAAAACTTCCAGAAGATTGATAATAATAAAACAATTATTAATATTATTACTAATACTAATTGTGCGATTAATCCTGCATCTAATTTTACTTTATTCATTTTTATCACCTATTCCTTTAAACAGTCCATAAATATATTTTTCTATATCAAATGTTTTTAAATCTTCTTTGCGTTCTCCTAGACCTACAAATTTTACTGGGATTCCAGTACTATCCTTTATGGCTAAGACTATGCCGCCTTTGGCTGTGCCGTCTAATTTTGTTAAAACTACACCTGTTATATTGGTTATTTCTTTAAAACTTTTCGCTTGGCTTATTCCATTTTGACCGGTGGTAGCATCTACTACTAATAAGGTTTCATGGGGTGCGTTTTCTATTAATTTTCCTATTACTTTATTAATCTTTTCGAGTTCTTTCATAAGGTTTACTTTGTTTTGTAATCTGCCAGCAGTATCAATTAAAACAACATCATAATTTTCTTCTTTGGCTTTATTGACACCATCATACATAACACTTACTGGGTCAGCCCCTCCGTTACTTATTACTTCTATGCCAGTGTTATTACCCCATTCGATAAGTTGTTCGGTTGCGCCTGCTCTAAAGGTATCACCTGCCACCATTAGGACTTTTTTGCCTTCGTTTTTTAATTTGTTTCCTATTTTTCCGATTGTTGTAGTTTTTCCGGCACCATTTACACCTACAAAAAGGATAACGGTTGGACCGTTTGGGTTGTAGTTTATTTTGTCTACTAATATATCATTGTTAACGTATATTATAAACATTTCGTCGACGATTATTTCTTTTAAATCTTCTGAGTTTACAATATTTTCTTTTTTTACTCTGGTTTTTAATCTATCAATCATATTCATAACGGTGTTTACACCAATGTCGGCCATGATTAATATTTCTTCTAATTCTTCGAAGTATTCTTCGTCTATTTTTGTGTGTTTTTTGTTTAATGTTACAATTGAATTTAGAAAATTGTTTCGGGTTTTTTCTAATCCTTTGTCATACACTTCAATTTCTTCTTTTTCTTCTTTTTTGAATAGATTTTTAAATTTATCAAACATTCCCATATTTTATCACCTATTTAGTCTATAATTATTTTACACTAATTCTTAGTTTGTTTCAAGAAAAAAACACTATTTAGTGTTTTAAGTTTTTAATATTTTGTATTTCGAATGTTGTTTCATCTAAAAATGTGTAGTTTGTTTGGTATTTTAATAGGCTTACTAGTCTAAAAAGGGCTTCATCTTTGGCTTTGCATTCCAACATTATATCAATATTTTGGTTTTGTTTTTTTAAAATGTTTATAAAGTTAATAAAGTCTATAGAGTTTATGTGTTCACTATGGCTACGTTTTTCTCTTTTGTTTTTTGGTGAAGAAAAATGCATTTTGGGTGGGTGTTTTTCGTTGTCCCATGTTTTTATTATTCTTGGTAAGTAATCGTCTATGTTTTCGCCTTCGTTATTGCATATATAATGGTGGTAATCTAAGCACATTGGAATATTTAAATCTTCGCATATTTCTAATACATCTTTTATATTGTAAATTTTATCGTCGTTTTCTAGTATTATCATTTCTTTTATTTCTGTTTTTAGTTTATTAAAGTTATGTTTGAATCTTTTTATGGCTTCTTTTTTATCGTTATATGCGCCGCCAACATGAAGGATGATTTTTTCTTTTAGGTTCATGGCTTTGTATATGTTATACGTATAGTCTAATATCATGAATGCGTTTTCTGTTATTTGTTTACTTGTACTATTGAGAACGCAAAATTGATCTGGATGTATGTCTACTCTCATGTTATATTTTTTGATTATGTTTCCTATTTCTTCCCATTTGTCTTTGTATGGGGTTATATAGCTTAAGTTTACTTTTGGGTGGGTTGCTAAAGGGATTAAGTTGTGGCTTAATCTATAGAAGTGTATGTTATTTTTGTGATTATATTTTAATATTTCTTTTAATGATTCGAAATTCTGGTTTATTATTTTATCTAATTTTTCGTTTTGTTTTTCTTCTGTTAGTTTTTGAAAGTTTGTGTATGTGATTGTTCTTGATGCAGTTATATTTAAACTTAATGATATCGATACATAACCTAGTCTTATTCTCATATTTTTCACCTTTTTTATTATGGTTTTGTTTTGGCGTTTTACTCTATTTTTGTTGATTTTATTTGAAAAAGTGATATAATAGGTTTTGCTTTATTGGAGGAATATATTATGAGATTAAAAAATGGAGTAGAATTTTTGTCTGATGTTCGAACAGAAATAATATATGGGCTTACAAAAAATCAGGCAATATTTTGTATAAATAATTCTACAAGGCTTTATGAAAGAAAAGAAATTCGTGCTTGTTTTAATGCTGGTTTAACGGAAAAACAAATTAAGATACTTGTAAACAAGGGTTTTGATGAAAAACAAATGCGTGAGGGCCGTCAAGGTTTTGAAAATGGATTATCTATTGAACAGGTTATGTTGTTTGCAGATGTGAGATATGATGACAGGCAAATGGCGGAAATTCGTTATGGTTTCGAATCTGGTTTATCTATTGAACAAGTATGTCATTTCTATGCTAATTATAAATTTAATTTTAAACAAATGCATGAAATACGTTTGAGTCTTTTAGTGGGATTATCTATTGATCAGGTGACTTTGTTAGCGGATGAAAATTTCAATTCTCGTCAAATGTATGAAATTCGTATGGGGTTTGCAGAAGGTTTAAGTATGGAACAGGTTTTGGTTTATGCTGATGCTAAATACGCTAGTGAAGATATGCGCGCCGTTCGCATGTCTTATGTAAAAGGTGTTACTTTGAAGCAAGCGATGTTTGCTTTAGATAAAGAAAACACTGGTTATTCTGTATATAATGTTTGTCAGTGGCTTTCTATCGGGTTTACAGAGGAGCAAATCACTCGTTGTAAAAAACTTGGGCTTGATGCTGAACAAATATGCTTTATCGTTAATGGAAGTTATGGCGAGTTAAATTCTGAATTTATTAATGCTGGCATTGAGAAAACTGGTGAGCATATTGCATATATGAGAGATGTAGAAAATTTAACTAATGCGATTAATAGTGCAATATCTGGTTTTTCGAAGGAAGAACTTGAAGAACTCTTAATTGTTGTTAAATCGGTTGAGAAAACTCATCAAAAGACTAAAGTAAAATAAGGTACTCTACCTTGTTTTTTATTTGACACGAAATGGTTGATAATATATAATATCATGAGTAAAAAAATGTTAAGCCGCTTTTTAATTGGATTAAATTATTTAAATATTTATATAAAATGTGGTAAAATTGTAATGGAGTGATGATATGTTTAAGAAACTTAAAATTCTTGATGAAAAGGATAAGAGATTGCGTCAAGTTAGTAAAGAGGCTACTCTACCTTTAGATAAAAAAGAAAAAGATATTATAGAGCAAATAATAAAACATTTGACTTACAGTCAAATTGAAAAAATGAGTGAGAAATATGATTTACGTCCTGGTATGGGACTTGCTTTTCCTCAACTTGGTATATTAAAAAGAATTATCGTTATTGTTTATGAGTATGAGGAAGGTAAATTTGAAAATTATGTGGTTGTAAATCCTAAGATTATTAGTCATTCTGAGGAAATTGTTGCATTAGAAACTGGTGAAGGTTGTTTGAGTGTTAATCGTGAAGTTGATGGACATGTTCCTAGATTTGCACGTATTACTTTAACTGGGTATGATGCTTGTGGTAATAAAATTTCTTTAAGATTGCGTGAGGAACTTGCGGTGGCTTTTCAACATGAAGTTGATCATTTGAATGGAATTTTGTTTTTTGACAAAATTAATAAGACAAAACCTTTTTATTCTGAAAATGAAATAAGGTTAATATAGGAGGGGCTTATGAAATCGTTATTTAAATATTTATTATTAATAGTTGTTACAGTGATTGCATCTATCTGTATTTACAATTATGTAAAGGCTTTTGCTGCGGTAGATACTGAGAATTATGTTTTAAATACTCAAGATTATGTAGAAAAGCAAATTTTAAGTAATACTAATTATACAATTGATAATCCTAATGTTATTGTTAATCCTTATGGCGTTTCGCCTTTATCTGCTATGGTGGTGTTTCAAACTAAGGATCTTGCGGTTGCTACAGTGACTGTTAAAGGTAAGGATGGAGATGAAGATATTACTAATACTTTCCTACCTAATAAAGTGCACCTACTTCCTATTTATGGACTTTATCCAGATTATGAAAATACGGTTATTATTAATTCTAGTGATGAAGAGAAAACTTTGAAAATTAAAACAGAGGCTTTGCCTACTGATTTAAAAAATGGAACAAAAATCTCTTCTACTGAAGGAAATAAATTGTATTTTACTTCTTCTACTGATGGCAGACCTATTGGATATGATTGTAACGGAAATATTAGATGGTATTTAAACAAAAGTTACAAATGGGAGTTTGTCAGACTTAGTAATGGGCATATTCTTCTTGGTAATGATCATTTGATGAGTGAGCCTTATCACAGTTTAGGTCTTGTTGAAATGGATTTACTTGGTAAAGTTTATTTTGAATATAATCTTCCTGGAGGATATCATCATGATGTGTTTGAACTTCGTAATGGTAATTTCTTAGTTGCATCTAATAATTTTGATAACGAAACAGTTGAAGATTATATTGTTGAAGTTGATAGAAGTACAGGTAGTATTGTTAAGGAAATTAAATTATCTAAATTGATACCTGGTGATAAGAATACTGAATGGTTTGGTCTTAATTCTGTTAATTATGATGTTAAAACAAATTCTATTACGATTAGTGGTAGTAAACAAAATATGATTATTAATATTGATTATGCTAGTGAGGAAATAAATTGGATTATCGGTAGAGATGTCCCTAAAAAGTTAAATAAATACTTATTAAAACATGATGAGGAATTTACAATGCCAGAAAAACCTCAAGGTTTAATTTTAACTGATAGTAATAAAGTTGCTTTTGTAAATACTTCTGGTGATAAAAATTATTTAACTGAGTATAGTATTGATACTGTTAAGAAAACGGTTTCTGAAAATAAAAATATTTTACTTGGTGATAAAAGTGAATATGTGAATATTGATTATAATGATGGTGTTTATATAGTTAATCAAAATTCTAAAATAAAAGAGGTTTCTGATGATTCTGTAAATACTATTATTGATACTAATAATAACATTTATAGTGCTTTATATAATGATGTATATGCTGGTGATGTTTATATTACTGGTAAAGGACAAAGGCTTGGAAGTATTGGGATAACTAAGGCTATCAAAAATGAAAATATATTATTCTGGAAGAATGATGAAAAAGTTTTTGAAAAATATAATTTATCTTTGTACAAAGAAGCAAATAGATTGGTTGTTACTGGTACTTTTAATAAAAAAGATGATGTTAAGTTAATTTTAGATAATGTTTTAGATAAAAAGACTTATGATGTACGTATTTCTGAAACGCCTTACTTTAATTCTACTGGTAAAAGTAAGAAAAAAATTAATGTATCTACTTATGTTAATGAGGATGGTTTAACTGGTAAATTTTATATTTATTTGAAAATTAATGGAATTACTTATAAGCTTAATAAATATGTTATATTCTATTAAAAAAGACTGCTTGAATTAGCAGTTTTTTTGTTAGCAGCTGGATGCTTTTTCATAAGCGTTTGTTGGCCTATTTCCGCAAACGATTCCTTTTATATATGTGTATGTTCCTGTGCCAGATTTATTAATTCCTCCATCTGTGGAAGCGGTGTTGTTTTTTATTGAGCCACCATTTAGTGTAAACGATGATTTATGATTTAGACTGGCTTCTCCTGAAATACATACCCCTCCTCCAGTTGATGAAGCGGTATTGTTAGAAATTTCTCCGCCATTTAGTGTGACTACTGCATTATTATAGACCATTATACCGCCTGCCCAATTGGTAGATTTATTCCCAGTAATCTTTCCCCCGTTTATTGTAATGATAGCGTTTCCAGTTGCTTTGAAGGCTCCACCTTCTGATGATGTATTGTTAGAAATTGTTCCGCCGTTTATTATTGCGTTTCCTTCTATTATAGCGCCTCCACCATGCGATGGTGTTGTGTTGAAAGAAATAGTTCCATTTTCCATTAGGAAATTACTTCCTGATGTTATATATATGCCGCCTCCTGCGGCTGTTGTCGCTTGGTTTCTTGTGATTAAACCGCTATTTAAAATTGTAGTTCCGACATTATGTACTCCTCCTGAACATGGAGCGGAATTATTACTGATTGTTCCTCCATTTATGTTTAAGGTGGAGTTTTTTTCTACTCTTATTCCGCCTCCACACATATACCCTGTATTAGAGTTTACACTGAAATTAGTGATTATGGTGTTGGTTTCTAAATTTACAGTTCCGTTATTAATCCATATTCCGCCTTTAATGTCTGAAATATTATTTCCATCTATTGTTACGTTTGACAAGGTTAAATTACCTTCATGTTGTAAAATTAAAAAATCTGATAAACTTTTACCTTTTTTTATTGTGTTAGAAGTTTGGTAACTTGTTAAATGAATGTTTTTTCCTTCTGTAAATTTAATTGTTTCGTTTTGAGTTATTGTATCCATTATATATATAGTTGCTTCTTCTTTAACTTGTTTATATGCTTTGTTTATTGTTTTATACGGTTTAGTTATTGTACCATTTCCTTGTTCATCGCTTCCGTTTGTTGATACATAAAAATCTGTTCTATATTTTATTGTTCCTTTTGCGGTTATATTTAAATTAGTTTGAAAAGCGGCATAGCCTGATGTCATTATAAAGAGTAAAGTTATTATTGATACTATTATTATTTTTCTTTGTTTCTTTTGTTTTCTATTTCTTCTCATGTACTTCACCTATCTTATTCTTTTACCATTATACCCCCCC
>JAAWSW010000053.1 GCA_022801735.1 Bacilli bacterium
ATAATATATATGTAAAATATAATAATTATTATCAAAATCCAAATAACAAAGTAGAAAAAGATTTAATAGAATTATTAAAATATGGAAAACAGTTATATCAAAAGACAAACGGATTAATAGATATAACATCAAATGAATTAGTAAACAAAATATCAAATGACGAAAAATATACATTTAAAACAGGTATAAACAATTTAAACTTCAAAGATAAAACCACCTTAAATAACATTAATATTGACAGCATAGTAGGTGCTTTTGCAACAAAAAAAGTAGAAGAGTATCTTCAAAAAAACAATATAGATAAATATATAATAAACGAAGATGGAAACATAATAACTGGTAAAGGGATCAATAATGAAAAATATAAAGTAAGTATAATATATCAAAATAAATTACTTGCCATCACAAAATTAGAAAATGAAAGTATGGCTACCAAAGGTAATACAGATACATTTAAACCATATATGGTAAACCCACTAACAAGTACCAAACACAAAGAAAATAAAATGGTAGTAGTTATTCATAAAGATATAAACACCGCTAACGCTATTGCCAATACGCTTTACTTAATGAGTGTAAAGGAAGGAAAAGAGTATATTAGTAAATATAATGCTAAGGCCTTTTGGTATAAAGAAGATGGTGCCAAACAAATGACAAGTGGTTTTAAAAGTTATTTAGAAAACACAAAAAACCTTTGAAAACTAAATTTATATATGATACACTGTATATAGTCCCTTTTAAAAGGTAGTAAAAATTCGGGAGTGATAATATGAATATTTTATTTGAAATAGCTGACAGAGATTTAATTTTATTTGGATTTATTTTAACTACGGTTATACTTTTAGGTATTATTATATTCTGGGCTGTAAATAAAGGTAAAATAGTTCTAACCGAAGAAATAATAGAAGAACAAAAATTAGAAAAACCAGAATTAACAGAAGAACAAAAAGCCGCAAAAGCAGAATTGGAACGTGTTTTTAATCAAATGAGTGCTGATTTAGAAGCAAAAAATGAATCACAACCAATCGAAACATTTGAAAGAGAACAAGAAGAAAACGCAATTATTAGTTATCAAGAATTAATTAAACAAGTAGAAAAGAAACAGGAAATAAAAAAAGAACAACCAAAAGAAGACATCGAAGAATCAAAACCCGAAATAGAAAAATTAGAACAAATGGAACTTGACTTTGAAGAACCAAAGAAATTTAAAAATTCTGATATAATATCACCAATCTTTGGAATTCAAAAAGAAAACAATTATCAAAAAAAACCAAAAGAAGAAAAAATAGAGGAACCATTTGTTGCACGCCATGCTTATGAAAGCATCAAAAAAGATTATGAAGATGAAAATAATAAAGATTTTTTAAATTCATTAAAAGAATTCAGAAAGAACTTATAAGCATACACAATGCTTATTTTTTTTAGGAAAACATATTTGACATTTAAAAACACAAATGATAGGATAAAAAGCAAGAAAGGAAGATTCATATGACTTATAAAATATATACCCTTGGTTGTAAAGTAAACGAATATGAAAGCGAAGTCATGAAAGACATATTAAACAATAACGGTTACTATGAATCTAGTGAACCTGATATTTGTATAATTAATACCTGTACAGTCACAAATCAAGCAGATAGTAAATCAAGGAAATTAATTAGAAATGTAAAGAAAAATTATCCCAGTGCTCTTATAATTGCAGTTGGTTGCATGATTCAAAACAAACGAGAAACCTTAGAAGAATTAGATATCGATATAGCCTTAGGAAATAAAGATAAAAGTAAAATAATAGATTATATTAAAGAATATAAAGGAAAACATATAGAACAATTTTATAACATTGATCAAATGGAATTTGAAGATATGACACTCAACAACTTTGATCTTACAAGGGCTTACATCAAAATTCAAGATGGATGTGATAATTATTGTGCTTACTGCATTATCCCATATGTGAGAGGGCATGTTAGATGTAAAAAGAAAGACATAGTTATAAAAGAAGCAACCACCTTAATAAAAAATGGTCATAAAGAAATAGTTTTAACTGGAATTCATACTGGTAATTATCACGATGGAGAATACGACTTTGCTAATCTATTAAATGATTTAACTAAAGTAGAAGGTTTAGAAAGATTAAGAATATCATCAATTGAAGCAACTGAATTAAACGATAGAGTATTAGAAGTCATAAAAAACAATAAAGTATTAACTAATCATATGCACATTCCACTTCAAGCAGGTAGTGATACAATATTAAATTTAATGAATAGAAAATATAATACAAAAGAGTTTAAAGAAAAAATAAAAGAAATAAGAACTATAAGACCACAAATGTCAATTACAACCGATGTAATAGTAGGCTTTCCAGGCGAAACACCAGAATTGTTTGAAGAAACAATAAATACAATTAAAGAAATAGGCTTTACCAAAATCCATGTATTTCCATATTCAAAAAGAGAAGGAACTAAAGCCGCAACCATGAAAAATCAAATAGATGGCAATGTAAAAAAAGAAAGAGTAAAGAGACTATTACAACTATCAAAAGAATTAGAAAAAGATTATATGAAAAAATACGTAAACACAAAAATAGAATTTATTCCAGAAGTATATAAAGATGGCTATTTAATTGGACACACCGAAAATTATTTGTTAATAAAAGCCAAAGGAAACGAAGAATTACTTCATAATACAGTAACAATAAAGACAAAAGAAATAGATTATCCATATTTAATAAGTGAAGTATTAGAAAAACTAACAATATAAATTGACAAATAAGATATAACAATGGTAAAATGTAAATAATAGAAGGTGAGAAAATGAACGAACAATCAAATTTGAATGAACAACCAAATCTGAATGAGCAATCAAATCGTGTATATGGTAATCCTGATAAATATATAAATACACAAAGTAAACCAGAATTAAGTGAAGAAGAACAAAGAAGAGAAAACGCTAGAGCGCGTGTTGCTTTACGTCAACAAAAATTAGAAGAAAAAGCAGAAGAGTATATAGACTTAATAAATCAAAATCATGGTATTAGTGGGAAACATGCAGGCGCACCTAAACCAATTGAAATCGATCAAACTAAAGAAGACGAATATCGTCAAGAACGCAGATATGCAGCAAGAAAAAACTTAGAACAAAGAATGAAAGAAAATAAAATCGCCAAAAGACATGTTAGAAATTTAAAAATAAAAGAGCATGCTCCACAAATACTTGCAGCCGCACTTGTAATAAGTGCAACAATGGCTGGAGTAGTTGGGGCTATAGTAAATGGTCAAACAATAGAATTGCAAGATCAACCTGCTATGGAACAACCACAAGAATCAGTAGTAAATGACCAAACACTAAAACAAGCATATCAAGAAGCGGGAATAGTTCCAACAGAAGAAGAACTTGCCGCAGGATTAACGGCTGAGCAAATACAAGATAAAAGAGCCCTAGACGAAAGTTCAACATACGGTCGTTCTAGATAAAACAAACGTTTGAAAAGGTACTAGTAAATAGACCTTTTTTTTGTTATAATTAAGTAAGGTGGTATCATGAAAACATATATAAAAGGTAATTACCGCAAAAGTATTTTTAAATCGGATAAAGGTTATGTAATCGGCCTTTTTAAAGTGCGCGAAACCAACAAACCAGAACTAGATTATTATGTCGGAAAAACCATAACATTTACAGGATATTTTCATGAACTAAACGAAGATGATGTTTATATCTTTTATGGAGAAGAAACAACCCATCCGAGATATGGATTTCAATTTAACGTTTCAGAATACGAAAGAGTAAAACCAACAGATAAAGAAGGAATTATTGAATTTTTAGCCAGTGACCTTTTTCCTGGAGTAGGTGAAAAACTTGCTAGAACAATTGTAGAAACACTAGGAAAAAATGCTTTAGAAGAAATTTTAAAAGATGCCTCATGTTTAAGTTTAGTTCCTAAATTGACACAAAAAAAAGCAAGTAAAATCGCAAACATTCTTAAACAATATGAAGAAAGCCATCAAATAGTAGTAACCCTAACAGATTTAGGGTTTAGTATGAAAGATGCAATGTTAATATATAATCATTATAAAGAATATACAAAAGATGTTATAAACAAAAACATTTATAAACTAATAGATGATATATTAGAATTAACATTTTCTAAAGTAGATCAAGTAGCCCAAAAACAAGGAATAGATAAAAATGATAAAAGAAGGATAAAAGCCCTCATTATTTATACGATGAGTAATTTAACATTTCAAAATGGTGATATCTATTTAACAAAAGAAATTATTACAAACTCTGTAAATAATAGTATTGGAATAAATATAACATCAGAAGAATTTGATAATTACTTCGAAGAACTAAAAGAAGAAGAAAAAATTATAATAGAAGATGACGCTTATTATTTAATCGATCTTTATAAAGCCGAAAGCAATGTAGCAAGTAAAATATATGACTTAAGCATAAAAGAACAAAAACAATTTCCAAGGTTAATAGAATTAATAAACAAAATGGAAAAAGAAAATGGAATTAGTTATAACGATAAACAAAAAGAAGCCATCAAAAAAGCCTTACAAAGCAATATTTTAATAATTACTGGAGGACCAGGAACTGGTAAAACAACAATTATAAAAGCCATTACAGAAGCCTATGCAAGTATTCATAAATTAGATTATGATGGATTAGTAGGTGAACTAGCCTTATTAGCGCCAACAGGTAGAGCCAGTAAAAGAATGAGTGAATCAACATTACTTCCAGCCTCAACAATTCATAGATTTTTAAAATGGAATAAAGATACTGGCGAATTTATGATTAATGAAACAAATAAAGCCAAAAACAAATTAATAATCATAGATGAAGTAAGTATGATAGATATCGCCCTGTTCGATAGCCTTTTCAAAGGATTAACCAGTGATATTCAATTAATATTAGTAGGAGATTATAATCAACTACCAAGTGTTGGTCCTGGACAAGTATTAAAAGATTTGATCGAAAGTGATGTCATAGACACAATTCATTTAGATCACCTATATAGACAAGATGAAAATTCTTATATTCCAACACTCGCAAGCGAAATAAAAGAAGGTAATCTAAGTGAAAGTTTTTTAGAAACAAAAAGTGATTATACATTCTTGCAGTGTACTTCTGCATCAATCAAAAAAAATCTCCAAAATTTATGCATGCAAGTAATCGAAAAAGGATATGACTATAAAAGAGTACAATTACTTGCTCCAATGTATAAAGGTGAAAATGGTATAGATTTATTAAATAAAGAACTTCAAGACGTCTTTAATCCAAAAGATATAAATAAAAGAGAAATCACTTCAGGCGATGTTATATTTAGAGAAAACGATAAAATTTTGCAATTAGTAAATATGCCAGATGATAACATTTATAATGGTGATATTGGAGTTATAAAATACATTAAATACGGTAATACTAGTAAAAGCAAAAAAAACGAAATATATGTAGACTTTGATGGTAATTTAGTAAAATATACCCCAAAAGATTTTAATAAAATCAAACATGGATTTATTATCAGTATCCATAAAAGCCAAGGTAGTGAATTCGAAATGGTAATCATGCCTGTTTCACAATCATATAGTAGAATGCTTTATAGAAAATTAATATATACAGGAATTACAAGAGCCAAGAAAAAATTAATTTTAATTGGAGAAGTAAGACCATTCACTTACAGCGTTTATAACAACAATGAATATATAAGAAATTCAAAACTTTTAGAAAAAATAATGAATAAATTCGAAAAATAAAACCAATATATAAATGTATGTTTAATACATACCATCATTTTCTAACAAGTAGGTGATAATATGAAAACAATGAAAGATATAGCATTAATTGCTATGGGAAGTGCTGCAACACTAGCATTTCAGAAGTATAGAAAGCCAGTAACAGATGCAGTTAACAAGGCCTTTAAAGAAACGCAAAGAAAGGCCAATCAAGCGTTAGATGAGATGATGTAATAAAAGCCTCCAATAGGAGGTTTTATTATGCTAAAAAACAAATTTAATAAAAAAATATAACCTGCACATAATATATAAGGTGATAACATGAAAAAAATATTAGTAACAGGCGCTAGAAGTGGCATTATAAATAAAGTGATAGATAAAATCCAAAATCAGTATTATATATATGTAACAGTACATACAAATAAAGAACTAGAAATAGTAAAAAACAAATATAAAGATAATAAAAACATCAAATGTTTAAAATTAGATATTACAAACCAAAAAGATATAAATAAAATTAGAAATTTAGATATAGACATTTTCATAAGCAATGCAGCCATTTCAGAGTCAGGCTCAGTCGCTGAAATAAAAATAGATAAAATGAGAGAAAACTTTGAAGTTAATGTTTTTTCAAATTTTAACATAGTCCAAATAGTCCTAAAAAATATGATAAAAAAAGGCAAAGGAAAAATTATTATGATGGGTTCACTTGCTGGAAAAATACCAATGCCATTTGCTGGAACTTATTCTGCCACTAAAGCCAGTATCATAAAACTTACAGAAGCCCTTAATCTAGAATTAAAACTCTTAGAGGCCCAAATAGATACAGTACTTATACTGCCTGGATTATATAATACAGGATTTAATAAATTAATGTTTGATAAAAAATATGATGAAATGGATATAGAAACATACTTTAACCATCAAATAGAATTAATAAAAAATAAAGAAAATATACTTTTAAAACTTTTTGAAAAGAAAAAGTTCGATAGTATAGTAAATAAAATAATAAAAGCCATAAACAAAGAAAATCCAAAATTCATTTATAGTGCCCCTTTAAGCCAAAATATCTTCGCTAAAATAGTATCAATTTTCTATTAATTACGATATAATAAAAAAAGAAGGTGAAGTATATGAAAAATATAGATTGCAAAGAATTAAAACAAAAAGGATTACAGCAATTAAAAAAAGAACTAGAAGGGAAAGAAGTAGCCCTAAAAGTAATTCAAGTAGAAGGCGATAGTGCCAGTGATTTGTATGTTAGAAATAAAAAGAAAGCAGCAGAATTAATAGGCATGAATTTTGAACATATATTACTTCCTGAAGATATTAATGAAGAAGATATAATACATTTAATAGAAACACTTAACGAAGATAATAAGACACACGGAATAATGGTGCAGTTACCATTACCACAAGCACTAAATGAAGAAAAAATAATAAATACAATTAACCCCAATAAAGATGTAGATGGACTAACTAATCAAAATTTAGGTAGAATTATGACAAAGACAGAAGGTTTAAGGCCATGCACCGCAGAAGGCGTTTTAAACGTTATAGATGAGTGCATCGGATTAGATAAAATAAAAGGAAAAGAAGTAGTTATTATAGGTAGAACAACATTAGTTGGTTTACCACTTATACATATGTTACTTAACTATAATGCAACTCCAACTATTTGTCATACAAAAACAAAAGATTTAAAATGGCATACCCAAAAAGCAGATATTTTAATTACCGCAGCAGGAACGAAAGAATATTTAATAGATAGTAGCATGATAAAAGATGGGGCACTTGTAATAGATGTCAGTACAACAATAGACAATAACGGTAAATTTCATGGTGATGTTAATCCAGAAATAAAAGAAAAAGCAGGCTATCTTACACCTGTACCTGGAGGAATAGGGCAGTTAACCGTTTTAGAACTTATGAAAAATACATATAGAGCCTATGAAATCCAAAAGAAGAAAATACCCAGTAAGGGTAAAACATATATAAGATAAAAAAGTAGAAATATATAATATTCCTACTTTTTTCTTAAAGTTAATACATAATCACTCGCATCTTTAATAACAGAATCTACCTCAAATAAATCACTAGAATAATTAAGCGCTCTTTTTAAAGTAATATCATATAAATAAGCAAAAGCGATTTCGCCTCCATCTTTTACAAAAGGTAATAAACCTTGCGCAATTTTTTTCGTTTCAAAAACTCCTACATAGTCAGCAATATTTGATAAAAACATATAATCATATTTAGACTCAAGTTGTAATGATAATTTTTTCAAGTCACTATGAATAAAATTCACCTGTGACAAACCAATTCTTTCTTGAAGTAAACTATAATCTTCTTCAGAATAATAATCTACCATTGAATCATAACGATAAGAACTATTTAAACTATTAATAAATAAACGCCTAAAATCTAACCCATTACTTAATCCATAACTAATTATTTCATCCCAAAAATCTCTATAGGGCATTTCAATATAATCACGAAACTTTTTATAAGTTTTTAATAAAACCCTTCCAGTAGGTATTAAATTATAAACCAAAAATTCTCTAAATTCCGAAAAACTAACACCTTCAATTAAAGCCTTTTTAAAATGAAAATAATACTCTGTTAAAGCATTAAGATCAAATGCATCAACGTTATTGGCCCCCTTAAGTAAAGCACCTAAAATATGGTCACCAGAAGAACAAACTGTTAAAATATCTTTTCCATTAAAATCATAATGAGCAAAAGTTCCTTTAACGTTTTCTGTAGTCATTCCGTAAACCCTACCAAAATTATTAAATAGGGTGGACCTATCATCTTGTTCTAATAAATCTTTACCTTTTCTTATAACTTGTTTACTATTCATATATTCCCCCTGAATGCCATATATTCTAACATATAAATTAAATAAAAACAATAAGTATATAAAATAGATAAAAAAGTATTGTCAAATTAATTTAAATTTGATACAATGAATATGTTCTTAATTTGGCGAGGTGGCACAACTGGCTAGCGCAATCGGTTCATACCCGGTAGGTTGTGAGTTCGAGTCTCACCCTCGCTACCATTTAGAATGTTAAAGTCTTGTAATTCAAGGCTTTTTATTATTATATAAGGGTTTAGGCAACATTTTATAGCC